>JAYUIP010000612.1:0-1779 GCA_043765945.1 Arcicella sp. | reverse complement strand
CTACCTGGAAGGTGACGTTTGAATTCATCTTTCGTGCCAAAAAATGCGGCATGAGGACCACCAAAACCCATCGGAACCCCAAATCTTTGCGACGTTCCCACTACGACATCAGCACCCATTTCGCCAGGTGATTTCAGTAGCGTAAGTGCCAGTAAATCAGAGGCTACAACCACATAAATTCCCAATTCGTGAGCCGATTCAATGAGGGCAGTATAATCAAAAACTTGCCCGTCCGAAGCTGGATATTGGACAATCATTCCATAAATATCTTCGTTGGTCAAGTCAATTTTGCGATGGTCACCCACTAAAATTTCAATTCCCAAAGGTGTTGCACGAGTTCTTAATAAATCAATGGTTTGTGGATGACAAAACTCAGAAACGAAGAAAGTCTCAGCGTTTTTCTTCGTACTTTTTCTTTGTCCGTAAAGCATTGTCATTGCCTCGGCAGCCGCTGTTCCCTCATCCAAAAGGGAAGCATTGGCAATTTCCATCCCCGTCAAATCAAGCACCATTGTTTGATAATTCAACAACATTTCCAAACGACCTTGGGCAATTTCAGCTTGGTAAGGCGTGTAGGCAGTGTACCAAGCGGGATTTTCAAGGATATTTCTAAGAATTACCGTTGGCGTGTAGGTATCGTAATAGCCCATACCAATGTGCGACTTATACGTCTCATTCATCTCCGCCATTCTTTTGAAATCTTTCAAAAATTGAGCTTCTGATTTTGCCGCAGGAAGATTCAAAGGTTTGTGCAAACGGATGGTTGATGGAATGGTTTGATTGATGAGTGTTTCAATAGAATCAACCCCAATGGTTTCAAGCATATCCTTGTGATCTGCTACGTTAGAATTGTTATGGCGATTCTCAAATTTTTCTTGATACTGAAAGTTTATTTTCATTTTGGGAGAAAGAATGGTCTTATTTAATGAAATCTTAACACAAATTTACGGAGAAATACCTTGTAAATTATCAGTTTAACAGGGCGTTAAATAAAATTGTTCAGCGTGTAAAAAGAAGATTTTTGAATGATAAATATTCTTGGAATTGTGCAAAAATTAAAGGAAAAAGGAAGGCTTTGCTTTGAGCGAATCCTTTCTTTAACAAGCAAATAACATCAATTCTGTATCCTTGTGTGATAGCTGAATCATCTTTTCAAATTGCAAACCAATCTTTTTGATTAATCCAATGGAAATCTCATTTTTTGGGTCAACGATGGCAACTATTCGCTTGATTTTCAAATCGTTAAGGGCATGATTCAAAACGGCAGAGGCAGATTCATAGCCATAGCCCTTTCCCATAAATTGTTGGAAAAATGCGAAACCAATATCCACATCTTCCAAGCCTTCCCGCTTTACAATGCCACAGATTCCAATGGATTCTTGGGTTTCTTTGATAACGACTACATAAAACCCGAAACCATATTCTTGATAACTTCTGATGTTTCCGTTGAGTAAATACTGTTCTGCTTCTTCAAGTGTTCTCACGTTTCTGTCGCCAATAAAACGTAGCCAATCGGGCGTATTCAATAATTCAAGCATGAAAGCTGCATCATCAATGGTGAATTTACGGAGGATTAATCTTTGGGTCTCGATAACTATTTCCATCATTTAATCAAGAGCAATTATTTCGTCTCCAACCCTAATTATGCCCTCCTGGATAACCCGACAATTAATTCCCCCGTGTCCACGCATGGCATTAAAACCACCTTCGCCAAGGTTTTCTTCCATCCGACTACACGGAAAACAGAAACCCGTCATTTCTAAGATTGCATCACCAATT
>JAYUIP010000611.1:0-5195 GCA_043765945.1 Arcicella sp. | reverse complement strand
AAGACTATTTAATTTCATTGTCAAGGTAAGTAATGATACGTCGTATCTGTATTTTCTTTAAATTGTACAAAAAACTATTCCATCAATGATAAATAATCTTAATCGCCGTTCATTCCTGCAAATATCTGCTTTGGCAGGAACTGCACTTTTACTTTCAGATTCATTATTTGCGAGCAATAAAGCTAAAAGAAAGAATATCGGAATTCAGTTGTATTCTGTTCGTGAGGAGATGAAAAAAGACCCATTAGGAACACTCAAAAAAGTGGCAGAAATGGGTTACAAAAACGTTGAACACGCCAATTATGTAGAAGGAAAATTTTACGGTTATGAACCAAAAGAATTTCGCAAAATCCTTGATGATTTGGGCTTAGCGATGCCAAGCGGACATACCGTTATGGGTGCTCAACATTATGATTCCACTAAAAATGACTTCACGGATGTTTGGAAAAAAACCGTTGAAGATGCCGCTTTGATGGGGCAAAAATACGTGGTGAGTCCGTGGTTGGATGTAAGTTTGCGTAAGAACTTTGATGATTGTAAACGTTTTATGGAAGTTTTCAATAAATCGGGAGAATTATGCAAAAAATCAGGAATGAAATTTGGTTATCACAACCACGATTTTGAATTCAGTTTAAGACTGACAAGCGTGAAAGTATATGACATTATTTTACAAAATACCGACCCAAACTTAGTAACCCAACAATTGGATATTGGCAATATGTATAATGGAGGCGGTCGAGCCGTTGAATTATTAAAACAATATCCTGGACGTTTTGAATTAATGCACGTGAAAGATGAAATAAAAGGGGAAAAAGAATCTTACGAAAGTACCGTTTTAGGCACTGGAGTTATTGGTGTTGCCGATGTGTTAAAATTAGCGGCAAAAAGCGGAGGAACCACTGAATACGTCATCGAACAAGAATCACATCAAGGAAAATTGCCTTTGGATAGTATGAAAATGAACTTGGATTGGATTAAAATGGTAAAATTTTGATAATTAATAGTGAATAATTAACAATGAATAATTAGAAGTAAGTAACTATTGCTTTACTATTAATTATTCATTGTTAACTATTAATTGCTTATTTCTTTCCTCGAACTGCCTTTGCTATTACTCCCCATTTTTCATCCGAAATTTCACTTAAATCCGAAAATTCACCTGCACCCATTAACCATTCTCCTCCGTCAATTGTAATGACATCTCCGTTGATATACGAAGAAAAATCTGACATTAGATAAGCTGCTAAATTCGCTAATTCTTGATGTTCACCCACTCTTTTAAAAGGAATTCTGTTGATGGGCGATAATTTTTCCGCTAATTCTTCACCCATGGCTTCGGCTGGAAAGAGTCGTTCCCAAGCTCCCTCGGTTGGAAATGGTCCTGGGGCAATCGCATTGAAACGAATGCCATATTTCGCTCCCCATTCCACTGCCAATGAGCGTGTGAGAGCCAACACACCCGCTTTTGCCGTAGCGGATGGCACAACGTATCCCGACCCCGTCCACGCATACGTCGTCACAATTGACATGACCGTTCCTTTGATTTTTTCGGCAATCCAGTATTTACCAAAAGCTAAGGTGAAATTATACGTTCCTTTCAATACAATATCCACCACCACATCAAAAGCCTTGTGAGAAAGATTTTCAGTTGGACTGATAAAGTTTCCTGCAGCATTATTTACCAAACCGTGAACTGCTCCAAATTCTTCAATTGCCATTTTTAGCACATTTTCTACTTGGTCATAATTTCTTGCATCACAAGTAACTGGCAATACTTTTCCACCCGTTTCAGTTCTCAATTCTGCGGCAGTAGCCTCCAAAATTTCCATCTTACGTGACGCAATAACCACATTTGCTCCTAATTCCAAAAAGTATTTTGACATTGAACGACCTAAGCCCGTTCCTCCGCCCGTTACTACGATTGTTTTTCCTGCTAATGCTCCATCTCTGAGCATGGGTTCGTTAAATTTCATCTCTATTTTTGTTTAAATGATAATGGTTGCAATATCGTAGAATAAAAATTGTTATGCAAGCATACGGTTTATTGACCCACAAAAAAATCCCGAACCTTTCGATTCGGGATTTTTTTGTGAATTGTGATTTGTGATATTTCTTAGTTAAAGATATAACGAATACCAATTTGTCCTTGCCATCTTGAAGTTATGCCTGTAACATTCTGAAATGACTCCGATAATGGGTTAGTACCAGAACGGAAGGGGAAAGTATAAATTGGCTTACCTGTTGGAACTGAGTTTGGAGCCACAGCACCAACTGCATTATCGTAAGCAGCAAAGTTCAATAATTGACTACGAACTGTTCCCTGATTAATACCCCAATTTGGTGAAACATAATTACCAGCATTAAACAAATCAAATGATAACTGAAATGTGTTTGTTTTTTTGCCAATTTTAATGTAAAAATCTTGAATTACCTTAAAATCGAACTGTGCTGACCAAGGTAATTCTCCTCCATTGCGTTCTGCATATTGTCCACGACGTGAATTTAAATATGAATCCTGTTTAATGTAATTATCCAGGTTTGTCCATTGCTGAGCGGCAGTGTAAGTACCTATCGCACGTAATAAAATTTCAGACTGATCTCTTGGGATATAAATTAAATCATTGGTATTTTGTGCGTCACCATTCATGTCTCCATTATAAACATACGAGAAACGACCTGCAGGTCCGACTGAATAACTAAACCCAAATGTTGTTGATGCCCATTTAGAATAATCTAATTTGTAGCTTCCGAATGCAACAATTCTATGGCGTTGTAAATAACTTGAATAAGAAAGTACGTCAGCATTAGGGTCTCCAGAAATTTCACGACCTCTCCAGATACCAATGGCAGTTGAGCCACCATCATTTACCGAACGTGAATCTGTGTAAGTGTATGATAAACTGGCAAATAAACCACTTTCAAATGTTTTGGCAACGGTTCCAGTTAGAGCATAACTATATCCATTGTTGGTATTTTTGATTAGAATAGCGTCTGAAATGTTTGGCTTCTCTGCTGTATTTCCTCCTTGTGCTGTTGGGATAGCACCGTATATACGATTATTCAAAGTACTCGGAAAACCATTAGTACCAGCGTTGAAATAAATTGGGCGATTGTCAGCACCAATGGCATTAATTGTTGATGTAGGCAAGTTAATATTTTGAGTATTAACAGCATTAATATCCTTTGTATAAATCCCTTCAAAAGTAGCTAACCATCCATCCCCAAATGTTTGATCAACTGCCATGTTTGCTCTAAAAATTTGAGGAAACTTAAAGTTAGGATCCGTCAGTGCCAAATTGTAGGCAACTGGTCTAATCACACCTTCAAAATCCACCTTTGGACGGTATTTATTAACATCTGGACTAAATGCACGACCTGTTATACCAGCAGTATTGGCGGTAAATTCTGAACCAAACAAAACTCCATTGTTTGATAATTGATTAGATAACCAAACATAAGGTACACGTCCTGTAAATAGACCAAGACCTCCACGAATTTGTGTTTTTCGTTCCTCGTTCACGTCCCAGTTGAAACCGATTCTTGGAGAGAACAACAGAGTAAAGTCAGGAAATTTATCAGTGGCTACTTTTAAACCGTCACGAAAAGTAAGGTTCGGAACAAACGTATTTGTAGTAGTTCTGTTGATTTCAATTGGAATTGATGTACCATCAGCACGTAAGCCAACAGTCACTTTTAATCCTTTGGCTAAATTAATTTCGTCTTGACCATAAACACTTAAAGTCGTTCCTCTCATTTTCGCAAAAGGAAAATCAGCTGTATTAGTCCATCTCTGACGGAACTCTACTGCATTCGAAACTCCAGTATTTACACTTGCATAAAAATCATCAAAGGATTTGAAGATATAACCAGTATTGTAATCAGGGGCAAATCCATTTCTATATTGATTATCTTCGTAAGCAACACCAAAGGTAAAAACGTTTTTACCAGCATATAAAGTGAGATCGTTCGAAATCTGCAAAACATCAGTGTCAAGAACGTTAAAAGCTGTAAATGGCTCATATCCAAAAGTAGTAGAAACTCGGGTACTCACGCCATCACGAATATCCACCAATGGAAAGGCATTACTCAAATAAGGTGTCTCTCTTGAATCACGTAGTTGTGTATAAACTACTTTTAGATTATTGGCAATTTTACCTCCAAAAGTAGAATTTAATTCAGCAACATAAGAATCTAAATTATTGTTAATTCTGTACCAGGAACTTTGGAAAGGTAACTGAAATAAACCCGCACCTCTACCACTTGGCGGTTGATCTGACGAGGAACGTAAAGTGTTATATTTAAGAGCCAATTTATGTTTATCAGAAATATTGTAGTCAATACGGGCATTAAATTTCTTGCTTTCGTTTATTCTATCATAATTCTGGTAATCTCCAAATGTGTAAGTTGGGAATTTGTCTTTCAAAAAAGTAGCTAATTTATCTAAATCCGCTTTTCTAACAGCAGAAGTTGTGACATCAGCCACTACACCATCAACTGTTGGTTGGAATGTGGAACCTGGGTCTGTTTTGGTCTCTTGTTCATAACTGGCAAAAAAGAATAACTTATTTTTAATAATTGCACCACCTAAGCGACCTCCGAATTGTGTTGTGTTACTTTTCAATGCCAATGGAAAACCTTTATCTTTTGGAAAAGCATCCAACAAATCCAAGCTACCAACTTTTGTACCTGTAATGTCTTGATTACGATTAAATCCATAAACTGAGCCAGTTAATTCATTCGTACCACTTTTAGTAACAACATTTATATTAGCACCCGTTGACATACCCTGACGAACATCAAACGGAGCAATATTAACTTGGAATTGATCAATAGCATCAACCGAAATGGGTTGAGCACCAGCTTGTCCTCCAATTGTTCCACTTAGTCCGAATGAGTTATTAAAAAATGCACCATCTACAGTGATATTATTGTAAGCACTATTACGTCCCGCAAAATTTAAACCACCCGATGAACGTGGATCAAGACGAGCAAAATCCGTTAATGACCGATTCAACGTTGGAAGCGTTGTTACTTGCTTGTTTCCAACAGTCGTAGCTGCTCCTGTACGACCTGAATTGATTACAGAACTACGTGCCGCCACAACTTTCACTTCTTCCAATTGAGATTCTGCAACCTCTAATTTTGAATTGATACGTAAGTCCTGACCGATAGTTAAGTTAATCCCTGTTTTCACA
>JAYUIP010000610.1:0-1781 GCA_043765945.1 Arcicella sp. | reverse complement strand
CGTTTGCATTGAAACTTGTACTAAACGTTACTTTTGGAGTGCCAGATTTTCCTCTTTTCGTGGTAATCAAGACAACACCATTGGAAGCACGAGAGCCATAAACCGCCGCTGCCGCCGCACCATTCAATACGTTCAAGGTTTCAATATCGTTTGGGTTAATATCTGCTAAACGATTCTGCGTTACAACCGCCGACCCAACTGATGAAGACGGAGCCAATTGTGAAACGTTATCCGAAGCATTACTAATAATTACACCGTCAATAACATACAGAGGGTCTGAACTTCCCGCCAATGACTTGATACCACGCAAACGAATGGTAATTCCGCCCGATGGGTCGCCTGAATTTTGCGTAACCTGAGCTCCTGCAATTTTTCCTTGAATCGCACCCGCTAAATTATTCGTGCCAGAATTACGAATACTTTGAGCTGATACCGTTGAAATGGAATTACCCAATTCACGACGAGTAGATTTTAGGGTTGAACCCGTAACCACAACTTCATCTAAACTCATTCCGTCTTCAATCATGGCTACGTTTACGTTCAAATCATTGGCAGAACCCAACGTAATTTTCTTGGAAACATTAGCAAAACCAACGGAACGAAACTCTAAATCATACGTTCCAGCCTTCACTGAGGCATTAAAACTGTAATCACCTGCGGCATTAGTCGCCGTTCCGAAGGCAGTGCCTTTCAGTACAACCGTTGCTCCAATCATGGGTTGCCCATTGGAGTCTGCAATTTTTCCTTTAATGTTGTAATTTTGAGCTAACGATGCGAAAGACATCATTAAAAGACTGAAAATACCCAACATTGATGTGGTAAATTTTTTCTTCATGATTTTTAGTATTTCAAAAATGGTTAAATTATTTGCTTTTTTATGCAAGTTGTACTCAGTAATTCAAATTTAAACAAGCAAATTCATGCAACTGTTTAGCAAAAATAATTATAAATTAAGAGAAAATCTATAATATTGTGTAATTTTATCTCAATATCTTACAATTAATTAAGTAAAATTGCTTAATCAACACTTAATTTGTCAAATTATAAACCCGCATAAACACGCAATGATTGTCACTGAAAACAGAATTATGCTCAAAAAAGAGCGACAAGCACAAATAATTAAGCAATTAAATCTCCACAATAAGGTTTTGTCTTCTGATTTGAGTTTGGAATTAAATGTATCAGAAGACACCATTAGACGTGACCTCAATGAGTTGGCTTTGGAAAATGTCATTGTAAAAGTACACGGTGGGGCTTTGTCAAAATCATATAACTTCACGGCAACTCAGGCAGATACTTATGCTTATGATAAGAAAAATATCATTGCCCATAAAGCGATTTCTCTCTTCCGAGAAGGGATGACAATTCTTTGTAGCGGCGGAACAACCATGCGGGCGATTGCTAATCAACTGCCTGAAAACTTGCACATTACTTTTTTTACAGTGAGTCCTTTAATCGCTTTGGAATTGACAGAACACCCAAATGTAGAAGTGATTTTGTTAGGAGGGAAATTGTCAAATACTTCAAAAATTAGCGTTGGAGGGGAGGTTGTTTCAAAAATAAATGAAATCAAAGCTGACCTGTGCATTTTGGGAATTAATGGTTTTAATGAAGACGGAATCAGTGATTCAGATTATGAAGTTGTGCAAGTAAAAAAGGCAATGATTAAAGCCTCCAAACAATTAATTGCCCCCATTATTTCAGAAAAATTAAATTCAACTTTACGCCTACAAGTCGCAAGTTCAGATGAAGTAGATTATTTAATTACCGAACTCTCTCCC
>JAYUIP010000609.1:0-1781 GCA_043765945.1 Arcicella sp. | reverse complement strand
AACCCACCGCCCGAAGCAGTTGAACCAGTAGCACCAATTTTGAGCCGTTGCCTTTGGTTCGATGCGTTCCTGTTCACAAACCCACCGCCCGAACCAGTTGAACCAGTAGCACCAATTTTGACTGTTTGCCTTAGGCTCGAGCTCGATGCGTTCCTGTTCACAAACCCACCGCCCGAACCAGTATAGCACCAATTTTGAGCCGTTGCCTTTGGTTCGATGCGTTCCTGTTCACGAACCCACCGCCCGAAGCGGTTGAACCAGTAGCACCAATTTTGACTGTTTGCCTTTGGCTCGATGCGTTCCTGTTCACAAACCCACCGCCCGAACCAGTTGAACCAATTGCACCAATTTTGAGCCGTTGCCTTTGGTTCGATGCGTTCCTGTTCACCAACCCACCACCCGCACTTGTGTAATTATATAAAAAAAGCGGAGATAATATCTCCGCTAGTTTTTGAACTGATTGCTCTACCAGATAGTGCAAATATCTACAGAATCCTTTCGAATGCAAATATAAAAATATTTTAATTTATGTTCTTACATAAAACAATTTTTTGTATATCGTCAAACTTACCACAATTTTATAAAATTTCTTATATTTGAAGAAAAAAGGATGACTATTATAAAATTTGCTGAACAATTTCCTGATGAAAACTCCTGTAAAGTTGATTTTAAACAGAAAAGAGAAAAAGAAGGTATATTCTGTAAAAAATGTAATTGTACAAAACACTATTGGCTTGCTGATAAATGGCAATGGCAATGTTCAAATTGTAGATTCAGAACTACTTTACGCAGCGGAACAATGTTAGAAAGTTCTAAATTGCCCTTTAGAATGTGGTATTTAACAATGGCTTTTATGAGTTTTAGTAAAAAAGGAGTCTCTGCTTTGGAAATGCAACGCCAACTGGGTCATAAGTTTTACGAACCCATATGGGCGATGATGCATAAAATTAGAAAGTCAATGGGCAAGCGAGATGACAAGTATAATTTATCAGATATGATTGAATTTGATGAAGGTTATTTTGAAGTTGAAACCTCAGAAAAAGAGCAAGAGAATTTAAAGCGCGGCAGAGGAAGTCAGAAACAAATGAATGTGGCTGTTATTGCGGAATCTGTTCCATTAGAGGATATTAAAACAGGGAAAAAGTCAAAATCTTGTCGTTATTTTAAAATGAAAGTTTTAAAAAGCCACGACTCTAATGAAATAAACGAAGTTATTAAAGAAAACATTGAAGAAAAAAGTATTGTTTTTAGTGATAAAAGCACGAGTTATGTAGATATTGCTGATTTTGTTGAGGCACATTTAACTGAAAAATCTTCAAACGAGGTTACAAAAACTACTTTAAAATGGGTACATATCACAATAAGTAATGTCAGAAACGTGGGTGATGTAGGGCTGACGCACAGAGTACTTTCGTGATGTCTTAGGATGCAAGATACCGGTAGGTCTTGCTTGCTGTATGGTAGTAGGAGCACAGTGGTTGGTCTGGCTTTGCCTTATGTAAGTTAAGATGGGCCACCTGGTGGGCTACTGCTAAGATGGGGCAGAGTGTTGCAGAGGTAGAATGTCCATGGCCGGTGCGCTCACCTTTTACACCGTTTTTCTGTGTGTCAAAGGTAAGTGTTAGAAAATCCGCCGCGGGCAATAGCTCGGAGGACTGTATGGGTACCGGTTTGTTGTCTTGGTAGAACTGTACGTTGGATAACTTGAAGGGCTCGTTGTCAAATGTCACAGTGTGTTCCCCGGGGCGACATAAAAAGAAAAATCCAATCGTGATCATGTC
>JAYUIP010000608.1:0-5202 GCA_043765945.1 Arcicella sp. | reverse complement strand
GAGCCACCATCGAAGGGTCGGCACTTTTCACTAATTCCAATTCTCCGATGGATGCAATGTCCATGTAGCCATCACAGGCGGAAACTAATTGTACACATTCCTTGGTGGGAAGTGGTTTTAAAGCAAAATGATGTTTTACTCTTGGTAAAAAAGTCTGCATTGACTGATAAACACGGGTAAATTCATTCTCTGAAAATAAGATAATAGGAGTGCCATGTTTGTCGGCAAGTTGTTTAATTTTATCCATCTTGGGGGGGAAAATTGCGGTTTAAATATTAATAGCGTAATACTGAATTAGTTGGCAGTAAAATAATTGGCAGTGGGCAGTCGAAGAAATATACACTTTTCTTACTTTAATAAAATAGTGCTTTTGAATGACTGCCTGCTTGAAAAATGGATGGACATTATGTTTGGAAGGAATCCAAAACTACGCACCGAAGAATAAGATAAATTATTCAGTCGGAAAAGGGTCAATAAGATAGTTCTCATCGACGACCAAGTAATGGGCGTTTGTAACATCTTCAACATTAGGGGTTCAAAAAAACGAAAATCAGATATACGAAATAGAATCCAAATAGGGTACATTTGGCTTGTATCAACGAGACTAATTTTGAATAAGTCGTTCTATAAACTTAAAGGGAGTAAGGATTTTGATGGGAGGACACATAAAAGGGCGGTTTCGATGTCATTGAATCAAGGATTATTAATTCTGACGTAATTTTAGTGTATAATTATTTACGAAACAAGTATTTTCATTTTTTTTGTTGAAAAAAGAGGTCGAGAATTGAGGTTATTTATCTACTGGTAAGTGGAAAGTGGGCAGAAGGTAGTTTTAAGTAGACAGTAAACAGTTTGTATCAAGCATTTTATATTAAATTTATGTTCGATACAGCCTACTATTAACTGCTTACTGACATTATTCCAAAACATCTGAAATCAAAAACGATTTACCAGATTTTATGACTTTAATAGCTCTTTTGTAAGTGCTTTTGGAGGGCAAATCTTTGATGATTGTTTCAAAAAGATAACCTTCTTTTAACTTAATGGGCGATAATTCACATTTTGCTACTTTAATATTCTCCCAATCTTGTCCTGAGATCAAAAAACCAGTGCCAATACCAACGTGTTTTACATCAAATTTATCTTTCCATTTCTTCTCGAATGCTTGTTTAGTCATTCCGCTGTCATACTCAACGCCAATCGCATCAGATTTATAAGTTGCGTAATCCTTCGTGCAGATTGAATCAATTAAGCCTTCGGCAGTTTCGAAATTTGTTTCAATGCTTTCAATTAACCATTTTTTGGCTAAATCGCTTTCAACTATTTCAGAAGTTTTAGTGTCAGTAATAATAGAATCAGTTTCTACTTCAATTTTTTTTCCAGTATTTTGGCATGATGCCAAGGATAAGAGGGCAATGAGGAGGTAAATTTTGTTCATGGTTTGGGATTATTTGAAATTAGTGATTATGTAATTTAGAGGTTTAAAGATTTAGTGATTATTTACGCTTATTCTCTACTTCTCTAAATCTCTACGTTAAATTTATTTTTGCGTCATAGCGGTTCTAAAAATCTCCATTTTTCACAGTAGCCTTCATCGCATTAATCGTTTTCACCAAGGCACTCGGTGGCATATCATGATCAAAACCTATGGAATTATACTCTTTCCGATTAGTTGTAACCTTCAATTGGGACATCATCGCACCATCATGATAAGACTCCGTACTGGGTCTTTTCAATTTAGAAATACCACTTAATTTCATTTTATCAAAAGTTTTTAGAATTTTCTGCCATTGAGATTTTGTTGTTTTATACTTGCTAATCTTGTCATTAATTTTTACCTCAATACTGTCAGAAGTAATGAATAAGAATTTCTGCATACCTCTGGTTTGGTATGATAATTCAACCGATTTGACGGTTTCTTTGTGTAAATAATCACTTCCGAACATAAACATAATGATGAGTAATTTATACATAAAAAAAGTCCCCTCATTGTGTTTGGAGGGGACTTAAAATTAGGTTAATTTTTTCAGTAAAATACTATAATTAAGGATTAAAACTTGCTCTTGCTCCACCCAAGGCAAAAATCGCCCTTGAACGAGTTTTTTGTCCTCCCGAAAACATATACATACACAGGTCATCTGTATAATCCATGTAATTCATAAACATATCACCATTTGGACCATTGCTACAAGTCACTTTTGGGAATGATGGGCATCCAAAATTAGAAGTTTGTTGGGTTGGCGTATCAGAAACTAAATCACTTCCACAAGCGGCATCACCCCAAATATGGCGTAAATTCAACCAGTGACCAACTTCGTGCGTAGCAGTTCTACCTTTGTTATAAGGTGCTGAAACAAAACCCGTACTTCCAAAATATTGCGGTCCAATAACAACCCCATCAGTGGCAGAACTACCGCCTGGAAATTGTGCATAACCCAAAATTCCACCGCCAATATTGCATACCCACATATTAAGTGTTGTGGTTGGTGAAGTTGGGTTAATCCCGCCTTTTTTAGCACTTTTCATGGCATCACGAGTTCCCCAAGACGTTTTGGTGCTTGCTTTACGAACAACCGATGATAATACAAATTGATATTCTAAATTAGAAACTGCCGAAGTAAAGGCACTTGGCACTAAACCTAAATCTGGATTCGTTGCACTGAAATCTCGGTTTAAAACATCAATTTGTGATTGAATTTGAGCGGTACTAATGTTTTCGTTTGCATTACTATAAAGCACATTTACCACCACTGGAATAATCAATGTTCCCGTTGCACCGACTCTACCATTTTTCATTTTTTTCTCATAAGCTTTCGTGTGTTTTTCCACATCGTCCATTTTTTCTTTCAAAGATGGATCTTCTTTCATGTTTTCTTCCAAAACATCCATCGCAGCACAGCCACGATCTTTACCTTCGTTTCTTGAAGATTTATTGAGTGAATTTAAAGCGGTGTCGGAATTGTCTAAGGATACATCCGAACACGATACCGTGACAAAAGCCATGATAGCTAATGACATTAATTGAAGACTTTTTTTCATTTTAATTTAAAGTTTAATTGTTGACTTTTAAAGATGTTTTTCAATAATACTCGTATTCTAACTGAATTCTATCTGATAACAAAAGTATTAAAAATTCCAGAAAATCGAAATCTATACTGTAAATATTTTTCGTTATTTATGCTTTATTTTTATCATTTATTGATTTTTAAACTTGTTAAATGCAAAAAATAGTGTCAATAGTTATATAAAACTCGAGCAATTTTATTGATTTGTATTTTTAAATTATTACTATCCACTCTTCAAATCTCACAATTCACACTCAAAAAACCACAGTTCGTCAAAAAGCTATTCTTTTATTTTAGAGCCAGATATAATTTTGAATCATCAAACGAGCAAATATTATTTCATCCTAAAATAACAAAATCATGAAAAAAATCATCTTAACAATTGCCCTTTTTGTTGCTTCATTTATTTCAAAAGCAACTGATAATGAACGTTTTATGCAAGCAATGGGACAAACTTTGATGGAATTGGGAAAAGCCAAAGACGTTATAGCTTTACAAGAAGTTGCCAACAAATTTGAAAGGATTTCTAACTCAGAAACCACTGAATGGTTGCCAAATTATTACGCTGCTTTGTGTTATAATATCATGGCTCAAAAGCAAAAAGACGGTACTGAAACCGATAAATATCTTGATAAAACTGACTCATTCATTGAAAAATTATCAAAACAAAATGTTACAAATCAAGACGAGGTGGAGGTTTTGAAGGCTCAAAATTACATGATGAGAATCTCCGTTGATGGACAAGCACGTTGGATGAAATTCAATTCAGCTTTTGAAGGAGCCATTGCCAAAGCCAAAGAAATCAATCCTGAAAATCCACGTGCATATATGTTAAAAGCACAAATGGTTTATTTTACACCTGCTCAATTTGGCGGAGGTCCAGAAAAAGCCTGTCCCGAAGTGCAAGAAGCTAAGGCAAAATTCGCTAACTTCAAACCAACAAACCCAATTGCTCCAATTTGGGGAGCAGAGCAAATGAAAGGAATGGTTTGTAAATGAGGGAATTAGGAATTGAGTAATTAGGGATTGGGTAATTAATGATAAAGTGTTGAGTTTTAAGAATTAATTATATGGTTCCAATCCCCCAATCAACTAATCCCTAATTACCCAATCCCCAAACAAATATCATGGAAAATTTAAAATCAAGTTTTTGGGGACGTTTTTGGCTGTTGGGATTCTTCACAGTGATGGCTTTTAACGGTCATGTGTATTTTATTGTGGGTATTTTGAGGGGCAAAGCAAAATATCGTGATTTCATTGTCAATATCGTTTATAGCAATATTTTTGATGCAACAACGATGCTGATTGGTTGTTGGCTAATGATTAGGTTTGGGAAAAATATAAAATCAGTTTTTTCACGTCACCTTATTCTCACACTTTTCATTCTTGGGATGGCATTTTTTAAGTTTTACACTTTTTCTTTGTTATACACTTTATTCAGAGATAGAACTTATGTAAATGTGAGTGATTCTCAGCGTGATTGGCTTGATTTATTATTCACTTTGGGACCGATTATTGGCATGAATATTATCTATTATTGGTTCACTCGGGAACGTACACAAATCATCAAAATGACGGAACAAGAATATGAAATATTGCAAATGAATGACCTCAAAAATAAGGCAGAATTGGCAGCTTTGGAAGCAAAAATAAATCCCCATTTTTTGTATAATTCCTTGAATTCAATTGCTTCACTTGTTCATGAAGACCCCGATAAAGCCGAACACATGGTGATGAATCTTTCTAAGTTTTATAGATTCTCGACGGGACGAAACAATGAGTATTTTGATAGTTTAAGCAACGAATTAGAGATTGTTAGTACGTATTTAGAGATTGAAAAAGTACGTTTTGATGAGCGTTTGGTGTATTCGGTGCAATACCAAAATGATGAGTTAAGAAATTGTCAAATTCCAAGATTTTTAATTCAGCCAATTGTGGAAAATGCTATCAAACACGGCATTTCAAAATTAGCAAAAAATGGGATTGTGAAAATTAATATTGCGGAAGAAAAAGGTAATTTAATTATTAAAATTCACGATAACGGCGTGCCATTTCCCGATAATATTTTTTCGGGATACGGACTTAAATCTATTCAAGACAAACTACGATTATTGTCGGGCGAAAAGGCATCAATGAC
>JAYUIP010000607.1:0-1788 GCA_043765945.1 Arcicella sp. | reverse complement strand
CAATCCAATCAATGTCTTCTTCGGGCGTTGAGTTATTGGCGATTAATCCTTTTTTTGTCAGCCAATTGCCGTTTTCATCCGTTTTAGGAACGCCAGAGTGATGAATTCCAACTAATTCCCAATCATCATTAAATACGGGTGAACCCGACGACCCAGGTTCAGTATCTGTTTCGTATTGAATAAAATTACCTTCAATAATTGTTACTCTATTATTTCTTAGGGCAACGCTTTTTCTGTTTCCTCTTGGATGTTGAATGATTGAAACTGCCCCTCCTACTGCGATTTTACCCGTTTTACCAATCATTGGTAAGAATCCAAAATCGAATACTTTGGAAGCACCATCAATAGAATTTTCTTCAACGGCTACAATTGAAAAATCTAATTCAACGCTTGTGTAGAAGAATTTATTGGTATTTGTACGGAAAATAACGGAGCTTTTTGGCGTTCTATTTTCGTCAATTTCATAATTAAATTCTACCAAAGCATTCGCAGCAAGATTACTTGATTCGAAAACATGATTATTAGTCATGAATAAATTATTCGTAATCATAAAACCCGTACCGTAACCCAACTCTTGCCCTCCAATCGAAAATAATGTAACACGAGCAACCGATTTTCCTCTTTTAATTGCATTTAAGAAGTAATTAATAGGTAATAAATCGTTCGAACCAATGGTCCTTTCCAAACCTCGAGGGTCATTAAATAATACAGAAGTTGGAACATCTTTATATTCCAATACTTTCATTATCTGACTTGGTTGTACATATCGAAGTTTTTCAGGACTATTAGAGGTTGACTCTAAATCGTATTTTTTATTTAGCTCATTTTCATGCAAAGCTTTAAAACGCTTTAAAGTTTCAGACAAATGAGCTTGGGGTAATTGTTCTAAATTCATGACTAATTATGTTTAAATGGGTTTTAAGCGATAAATAAATATTGAATTAAATGTAACAAAAAAGCCAATCCGTTTCCAGATTGGCTACATAAAGTTATCGTATTTCTTATTTAACGGTAGGTTGGCTTATTCAATACTTGTTAAAATATTTTCAAACTTCAAATTTCCATCATTGCCCAACTCCATCATTACGACAGAAACTTTGGTGATGTAATTTCCCAAAATCTGTTTCGATAATTCATTCAAAATCCGTTTCTGCATCACTCGCTTCAAAGGTCTTGCTCCCATTGTGGGTTCGTAACCTTCTTCAGCAATGTGCATCAGGGCTTCTTCGGATGCTTCCAAAACGATGCCCTGTTCTTTCAAACGGTCTTTGATTTGGCGGAATTGAATTTGAACAATTTGACGAAGATTCTCTTTCGACAGCGGTTCAAACATCACAATCTCATCCACCCGATTCAAAAACTCTGGACGCACCACTTGCTTCAACAAAGTCATTACCTCTTTTTTGGCTTCTTCCATCACGATATGATTGTTCCAACCTTCCATTTCACCCATTTTTTCTTGGATAATGTGGCTACCAATATTAGAAGTCATAATGATAATGGTATTCTTAAAATTAGCAACTCTACCTTTATTATCAGTCAAACGTCCATCATCCAAAACCTGTAAAAGTATGTTCCAAACGTCTGGATGGGCTTTTTCGATTTCGTCCAACAAAATTACTGAGTACGGTTTTCTACGAACTGCCTCAGTCAATTGTCCGCCTTCGTCATAACCCACGTAGCCAGGAGGCGAGCCAATCATACGGCTCACGGCATGGCGTTCTTGGTATTCCGACATATCAATTCTGACCATTGCATTCTCATCATTGAATAAATAGTCCGCCAATG
>JAYUIP010000606.1:0-1790 GCA_043765945.1 Arcicella sp. | reverse complement strand
GACGAATCTGAAAGGTTATTTCGGTTTGTCGGTGGCAGAAACTACGGTGGCAGGTATTTTGGCAGTTTATCGTAAAATAGATGAACTCGCTCGTTTGCAAACTCAGAAAAATTGGGTTGGTACACCCATACGTGAGAATTTGTATCTACTATCCAAGAAAAAAGTCTTGGTTTTAGGAAGTGGGGCAATTGCACAGAAAATCAAACAATTACTTTCAGGATTTGAATGTGAAACAACGCTTTTGGACTCTAAAACGGTGAAGCAAATTACTGATTATCTGCCACTTACAGATATTTTGATTAGTACATTACCTGAAACAACAGAGACAAAAGGATTAATAAGTAAGGAGTATTTAGAAATGTTAAACTCGACTGCTCTTTTCGTTAATGTAGGAAGAGGAACGAATGTTGATGAACAGGCTCTAATAGAAATTTTACAGGCAAGACGAATCATGGGGGCAGTTTTGGATGTTACAGAAGTTGAGCCAATTCCAACGGAAAGTCCATTATGGGAAATGGAAAATGTGCTTTTAACCCAACATTCATCGGGTGGTTGGATTGAGGAGAGTTCTGGAAAAGTGAAGTTCTTCTTGGAGAATTTGGGAAGATTTGAGAGAGGAGAAGAATTGTTGAATATGGTGGATTTAGAAAAGGGTTATTGATGTTTAGTTTTACGGAACTATTGATTGTTTGTATTTAAACAAATAATCAATAGTTCCGTTTTTAGTTTTCTTTTATCCGTAAATCAAATTCAAAATCTTCAATTTCAACAATATTAAGTTTTTTGAAGTCTTGATGTTGATGGTTAATTAAATAATTATATTCATTTTTGATTATTGCCGAAGGAACCCTCAAAACACATGATTCAAATTCTTGAATCCATTTATCGCCAATTTCTTGGCAAATAGGATAATTATCATGGTCACTCCAATGTTCGGGTAAAACCGCCATATCAACAGTTATAATTTCTATTTCATCGGGAATCTCAATTACCGTTAACTTAAATGGAGTTTTTAACCTATCTGCATTTAAGTGTACTATCATCTCCAAACAAGCCAATGCCCTTGAAGAAGCTGAATAACAAGTAAAAATTCCATTTGAATTCCACCTTGCTGCAAAACCAGAGCCTTTTAAATTGCCCGCCCATTTTTCTGTGGTTATTCTAAAAACGTTCATATATAAGGGATTAGGCGGTTGCACCAAATTCAATTCTGTATAACTCTTCCAACACCAATTCAATTCCGCCCGAAGTTTCCATTAATTCAACGGGAACTTGCCAGCCTAAACCGTAGGCAGGTTTTTGAATCCAACGACGAAATGCCTCTAATTCTCCAAAGATTTCGGTGCCTTTTCTGAAAAGGGCAATAATTTTTAGGGCGTGTTCGCTACTTACAATATCCAGGTTTTTATCTTCTTGGGTATAGCGAGTAATGGTTTTGGCAGAGGTATTAAATAATTGGGCAATTTGCTCTTTTTTAAATCCTGAGAGCATAATAATATCGTAATATGCTTTTGAACTCAGCCCTTTACGAGCATTAAAAACAATAGAAATATTATCACGAATTTGTGAATCATATTTAGCATAAATGGCTGCTTCTTCTTGAACTAACATGATTTTTGTTGTTTAATTTTAAAGTATAACACCTCAAAATAACGGAAATTTGTCCACAAAAACAAGACAAATTTCCAATTTATGCAATTTCTTTCTTTTTGTTGAAAGTAAAGAGTAGGTAAATACTGAGAATCGTAATGATTATTTCAAAAACTAATAAAGCATTAATGATTCCAAAA
>JAYUIP010000605.1:0-1793 GCA_043765945.1 Arcicella sp. | reverse complement strand
TGACTGTGATGAAAAAGCAAACAATGGTAATCATTCGTTTGCATTGTAGCGATGGCATTGAGGGGCTTGGAGAATCAACAACCATTGGCGGGCTAAGTTATGGAGAAGAGTCGCCAGAGAGCATAAAAATCAACATTGATACCTATTTTACGCCCTTACTTTTGGGTAAAGATGCCACCAACATTCATGCGGCAATGTTGCTTTTAGATAAAAATATTGTAGCCAATCGCATAGCAAAATCGGGTATAGAAACCGCCTTGTTGGACGCTCAGGGCAAACGTTTGGGCGTTCCAGTTTCTACACTTTTGGGTGGGGCTATTACAAATTCGTTGCCTGTACTTTGGACTTTGGCGAGTGGCAAAACCGAAACAGACATTGAAGAAGCACAACATCTTTTAGCCATTGATAGACACAATACCTTCAAATTGAAAATTGGTTATCAAGAACCCTCAACTTCTATTGGTCACGTAGTAGCCATTAAAAAGGCATTAGGCGATAGAGCAAAAGTAACCGTTGATGTGAACCAGGCTTGGGACGAAAGTACCGCCAAACAAAGCATAGCCAAATTGCAAGATGCGGGCATTGATTTGATAGAACAACCCATTGCAAAAGAAAATTTTGAGGGTTTGGCTCGACTAACCCAAATGTTTAGAATACCCATCATGGCAGACGAAGCCCAAGCCGATTTGTCAGATGCTTTCAAATTAGCTAAAATGAGGGCTTGCGATGTTTTTGCTTTGAAAATTGCTAAATCTGGGGGACTTTATAACATATTAAAAACCGCTGCCATTGCCGAAGCCTCCGATATTAGTTTGTACGGAGGCACATTGCTCGAAGGCACAATCGGGTCGGTGGCTTCGGCTCATGTTTTCAGTACCTTAAATAAAATGTCGTGGGGAACAGAACTTTTTGGTCCACTTCTTTTGACGGATGATATTGTCAAAACGAAAGTTGATTTCTCCAATTCATCCCTAAAAATCCCGCAAGGAGCAGGCTTAGGACTTGAATTAGACGAAGATAAATTAGAAAAATATAGAAGAAAAGCCCCCTAACCAGCAACGGCTGCCGCCCCGATGGGGGAACTTAAATTGACAAAATTCCCCCATCGGGGGGCAGGGGGCTATACATTAAACTAAAAATTCCCCCATCGGGGGGCAGGGGGCTATGCTTTTTCACGTAGAAATGACCGTAAAGATTCCACACGATTTAGAGGTGGATTTTGTAAATGACCTAAAAGCCAAAGAAAAGGCTTATTCGCAAGACTTGCAACGAAGCGGCAAGTGGGTTTATATCTGGCGAATTGTTGGCAAATATGCCAATGTCAGCATTTTTGATGTAGAAAGCCCAACCGAATTGCACGATTTGCTGAGTAATTTACCGCTTTTTCCGTATATGGATATTGAAGTAAAAGCTATGTGTAAACATTATTCCTCAATCCGAGAAACTGAAATTTAACCATCATATTAACTTTTATATACAATGACAAGAAATCAAATTGATGCTATTTTAAACAAGATAGAAAGTACCGAACACGGCGGTAACGAGCGTGTAAAAACCATAGTAAACAGAATCGTGAAAGACTTGTTCTACATGATGGAAGATTTGGACGTAACGCCCGATGAATTTTGGGCGGGTATGACTTACCTCACCCAAGCAGGTGTTAATGGCGAATGGGGTTTGATAGCCCCAGGCTTAGGATTTGAACATTACTTAGATGTAAGAATGGACGAAGCCGACACAAAAGCAGGACTTACTGGCGGTACACCTCGTACCATCGAAGGACCACTTTATGT
>JAYUIP010000604.1:0-15274 GCA_043765945.1 Arcicella sp. | reverse complement strand
TAGATTTTTAAAAATTACGGTTCACACTGGTTTAAATTTATGAAAAAAATGTACCTACTAACATTATTATTGACACAACTATTTCAGACACAAGCCTCTGACTTTCAAGACTCTACACGATTTTCAAATTCTAAGTTTATTAAGTTTTTCACTTCTTCAAAATATATCATTTCTCCTTTCGCTTTTTATTTACCCGAAACCAATTTAGTGATTGGAGCGGGTGTAAAACGGTTTTATCACTTCGGGAATGATTCCACAACTCGTACGTCCAATATCGCCGTATCTTTTCAATATTCCTTAAATGGACAATATCTATTAAGAAGTCAATATCAAGTTTTTACGAAGAATGAGAAATATTATATCAATGGATTTTTGAGTTATAGTCGCTTTCCAATAACCTTCTATGGCATTGGTAATCAGATAGATATGAGTAAAGGCGAACCCGTGATATTCGATTATTTTCGTTTTGAGAATTTGACTTATCGTAAAATTGGGCAAAATAATTTTGCGGGTTTAGGTTGGCGTTACTTCAATATGCTTAACCTAAAAACGCAACTAAATGGAAAAATGGAAACCGAAAACATTGAAGGGAATAAAGGTTCGAGAATTTCTGGATTGAACATTTCTTATCTTTTTGATAATCGTGATAATATCCTCACGCCTTCAAAAGGTGTTTTTGCTCAATTAGTTTACTCAGCTCATGGGAATATTACGGGCAGTTCACATACTTTCAACCGTTGGCAATTTGATGCTCGATATTACTTAAAACCCTTCAAAAAACGGGAAGATGTTTTGGCATTTCAAGGATATGGATTCCTTTCAGTGGGTGATGTACCATTCAATGAATTGGCTCAAATGGGCGGTGATATGATTATGAGAGGCTATTTTCTTGGAAGTTATCGTGATAAAAATCTCTTGGCTTTTCAGTCAGAATATCGCTTACATGTCTTGAAAAGATGGGGAATTGTGGGTTTTGCAGGGGCGGGAGGAATTTCTAATGCTCTGGGAGAATATGAACTAAAAAACGTGATGCCAAGTTACGGAGGTGGTCTTCGCTTCAAGATTAACCGCAAAGAAAACGTAAATCTTAGAATGGATTATGGCTTTGGGAATGGACAACAAAATATCTATTTCTTTATTGCAGAGGCATTTTGAGCGTAATTTTACTTTGAAAAAACATGAAAAAATCTTTGCCATTTGTGGCAGCACACGCCAAAATTCCGTCAATTTGGAATTACTTAAAATTATTGCGACATTCGAGAAAGAGACGATTGAACTGCAAATTTTTACTCAAATTGATTACTTACCTCATTACAATCCAGATATTGATAATCCAGAAAAAACTCCGATTTTCGTTACAGAATTCAGGCGTAAATTAAAAGAAGCAGATGGAATTTTAATTTGTACGCCCGAATACGCCGTGGGTGTGCCTGGGACTTTGAAAAACGCCTTGGATTGGACGGTATCTTCGATGGAGTTTTCGCAAAAACCTACTGCATTAATCACAGCCTCCACTTCTGGTGAAAAAGGACATCAATCACTGTTGGAAACTTTGAAGGTTATTGAAGCCAAGATTGATGAGAAAACTTCACTTTTAATCTCAACGCCAAAGACAAAAATTAAGGATGGCGTTATTACCGATGATGAAACTTTAAAACGAGTAAAGTCTGTAATTCAGAATTTGATAAAATAGTTATAAAAAATATAAGAAAAGGTCAGTAATTCACTGCCCTTTTTCTATTTTTACGCAATTAAGTACCTTTCCAAAAATCAATAAATGAAAAAACAATTATTAACGCTTACGAGCGTATGCTTTTTAGCCACTTCTTCTTTTGCTCAAAAAACGATTATCCATTGTGGAAATCTGATTGATGCGGTAAAAAACGAATCCCAATCTCAGATGACCATTGTGGTTGAAGGGAAAAAGATTACTGCCATTCAAAAGGGCTTCTCCGCTCCTTCTGGAACCGATAAAGTCATTGATTTGAAGTCACAAACCGTTATGCCTGGATTGGTGGATATGCACGTGCATTTGGAAAACGAAACCAGCAAAGGTGGCGAAATAAAACGCTATCAACAAAACCAAGCTGATGTTGCTTTTGATGCCGCAAAATTTGCAAAAACGACTTTAATGGCGGGCTTCACAGGTGTGCGAGATATGGGTGGTTCAGGCGTGAATATTGCGTTAAGGAATGCCATTAATAAAGGAACCGTAATCGGTCCAAGAATTTTCACTTCTGGTAGAACCATTGCCACAACGGGCGGTCACGGCGACCCATCCAATGGACTTTCTAATAATTATACCCTTGATAATCAATATCTTACGGGCGTTGTAAATGGCATAGACGAATGTCGTCAGGCGGTTCGTCAGCGTTATAAAGAAGGGTCTGATTGTATAAAAATCACAGCAACGGGCGGGGTTTTGAGTATTGCCAAAAGTGGTAAAGCTCCACAATTTACCGAAGAAGAAATCAGGGCTATTGTTGAAACTGCCAAAGATTACGGCTTTCACGTTGCCGCCCATGCCCACGGTGCGGAAGGCATTAAAAGAGCTACCAGAGGTGGTGTTACAACCATTGAACATGGTACTTTTTTGGATGATGAAGGCATTGAACTAATGAAAAAATATGGGACTTATTTAGTACCTACCATTATTGCAGGAAAGACCGTTGCAGATTCAGCAAAGATTCCAGGTTATTATCATCCTTTGGTTGTGCCAAAGGCTTTGGAAACGGGTCCAATCATTCAAGCGACTTTTGCAAAGGCGTATAAGGCGGGTGTAAAAATCGCCTTCGGAACGGATTCGGGCGTTTCAATTCATGGGTATAATGCCTACGAATTTCAGTATATGGTAGAAGCAGGAATGCCCGCCATAGAAGCTATAAAAGCCGCTACAATCATTCCAGCAGAAATTATGGGTAATCAAAAAGAGTTAGGAACGATTGAAGTTGGTAAATTTGCGGATATAATTGCAACCGACGGAAACCCACTACAAGACATTAAAGTGATGAGAAAAGTATCTTTTGTGATGAAAGATGGTGTTGTTTACAAATAAGTAAATTAGAACACAGTTAGCCAGTTCCACCGTGGGTTAAACGCTGCCTGCGTTAAATCATAAACAATAAAACCAAAAAGCGATGAAAAAAAGTATCGTATTTATTCTATTGTTAGTCTCATTTTCTGTATTCTCACAGAAAGTAAACACTTTAACCCCTAAAGAAAAAAAGATGGGTTGGAAACTTCTTTTTGATGGAAAAACCATGAAAGGATGGCGTAATTTTTACAAACCAGATTTGGCGGGTGCTTGGCAAGTTTCGGATAATTCCATTATGTTAGACGATACTTTCAAAGAAGGTTGGATGGCAAAAGGAGGCGGAGAAATCACGACGAACGATGTTTATGAAAATTATGAGTTTACCATTGACTGGAAGATTTCGGAAGGTGGAAATTCAGGAATTATTTTTAATGCCCAAGAGGACGACCAAAAAAAGCATCCTTATTCATGGGGGACTGGTCCAGAATTTCAAGTTTTGGACAATGAGAAGCACGATGATGGAAAAATTCAAAAACATCGTGCGGGAAATCTTTACGATATTTTCAAATATGAACCCGAAAACGTGCAGCCCCAAGGACAATGGAATACTGCCAAAATCATGCAAAAAGATGGGAATGTGAAGCTGTTTATAAACGGAAGAAACGTAATTGAATATACCATTGGCAGTGAAGAATACAAAAAAGCAGTAGCGGAAAGTAAATTCAAAGACGAAGCAATGTGGGGAACATATACCAAAGGACACATCGTTTTACAAGACCATGGAAATCAAGTTTGGTATCGTAATATCAAGATTAGAAAGATTTAGTAATTTAACTAACGTCTTGGGGTTTTGAACCTCCACGACGTTTACTAAAAATTAGAGTTATGGGTTGTATTTTAACGGTTCAATTTCATAACTCTTTTTTATGTAAATTGCATCAAAATCAATCCAATTAGAGATTGATTTTTCATTTCAAAATTCACGTTTAGGCATTATTAATTTTTATCTGTTAATAGTAAAATTCTATTTTCTAATTGAGAATGAGTAAACTAATAACTGATTACAAATAACTAATAACTAACCTTAAAACAAAAAACGAATGTTAAAATCAATGACAGGCTTTGGTAAATCTGTTTCAGAATCAAGTAGCTTAACCGTTACAGCCGAAGTAAAATCTCTAAACTCAAAATTTACTGACATCTATTGTAGAATTCCTAAAAGCCTGTCTTTCAGAGAGATAGAAATTAGAAATCTGTTGACACAGGCTTTGGAAAGAGGTAAAATTGAATTCAATCTTACCACAAACTATTCCGACGTTGCCAGTTCAGGCACAAGCATCAATCGTCCATTAGTGAATGCTTACATGAAGGATTTGGAAGAATCTTCGGAAAGTTTTGCTGCAAATGACCCAATAGAATTGTTCAAAATTGCTTTGACTTTGCCCAATGCTTTCAACACGGAAGTGGCTTCAGAAGAACAAGCAATAGCGGAATGGCAACAGATTTTAAAAACCGTGAATGATGCCATTGCGGAATGTACAAAGTTTCGTTTAAGAGAAGGAGCAATCGTATCGGATAAATTTGTGGAGTATATTGATAAGATTGGAGAACTTTTGACGGAGGCAGAAGCCCAAGATAAAACCAGAATTCCTGCCGTTCGAGAGCGTTTGAGAAAATCGGTAATGGAGTTAATGGGTGATGAAGAATTTGATAAAAATCGCTTCGAGCAAGAGTTGATTTATTACATCGAAAAATATGATATTTCAGAAGAAAAAGTACGCCTTAGAACGCATTTGAACTATTTTAAGGATGTTTTAAAAGAAGGAAACGGTAAAAAACTAAACTTTCTTTCACAAGAAATTGGTCGTGAAATCAATACAATCGGTTCAAAAGCAAATGATGTTATTTTGCAGAGAATTGTGGTAAATATGAAGGATGAATTAGAGAAAATTAAGGAACAGACTTCAAATGTTTTATAGTTTTAACAAATCGTAAGTTAGATTTGAGGAAATATGTTACACAGAAAACAACCGAGAAAAAATGAGAACCACAGAGAAAAAGCAAATTTATTTTTCTGTGGTTCTCATTTTTTAACTCTGTGGCTCTCTGTGTGACCCCTAATACAAATACGTACGACGACTTTTCATTCTCCAATTTTAATCAACCGTTTAAACAAAATATTCCCATTCTCCATCGTAATTGAAAGCAACAAAACACCATTTTTCACTCCCGTTGCATCAAGCTCTATATTATTTAGTCCATTAATCACATCGTATTGAAATGTCTTCAAAAGAATGCCTTGGGTGTCAACCAATTTTAGGATTGCCGTTTGCTTTTTTAATGAATACAGTAACAGATTATATTTATCCTTACTTGGATTTGGAAACACATTTTCTAAATAATCCTGATAACTAACTTCCTCGCAATTCTGCCCATCTGAACACGTCTGACCACTTTTACAGTTTAAATATCGCTCTTCTGGTGAAAATAATTTTGTGATTGTACCACCAAAACGAACGTACAATTGTTTATTTTTGCCATCTTTAAAAGAGTCCAACGTATTTTTTGGTACTTGAAAACAGAATGATTTATACAATAATTTATCACTCTGATAATTAAAAGCCAAATCTGAACGATAGCCCAAATTAGCTGCGGCAGTACCAATTTTTTGCTTATCTAAATAAATATCTACGGTCAAAGTTTCATCGTAATTCTGGGTGTCAAACGCCCAACCTTTGATGCTACAACAACTCGCAGATTCAACCCAACCTCGATTGGTCGCAGGGGCAATTCGTCCTGCAATATCATTCGGATCGTTGGATGGTTTATCGGTATCAAGTGAGCCATTGCAACTTATGCAGGGCTGACCTTTGCCTTTTTGGGTGATGTAAAAAAACTTTCTTATGCCCTGTCCTGTCAATATCAATCTTCCTTTCCGAGTGACTGTATCAGGATTAGCTTCAATTTTAAGCCCAAAAGAACCATTTTCAACCGTTGAAAGTTGGTCTGTGACAATCCAATTAACATTTTTTGATAAACTGATTTTTACATTTGAACCTACCACCACACGATACTCTGCCCCAACGAATGAGATTATTGAAATAGAATCTGGCGAAACCGTTAAAAATGGTTGCCCTACTCCTTTTTGAGCAATCGTTATATTTTTCGTTAAATTTCCCGCTGTCAAAGTTATTTTCCCTCTGCGAGTTCCTGTATCTGGATTTGCCGTTATTTTCAGTACAAAACTATTGTTATAACTACCCGTATCTACACTGGTAATCAACCAATTAACGTTCTTAGAAATTTGCCATTTTGTGTTTGACGAAACCGCAATTTTATATTCAACGGCTTTTGTCAAAACGTTTGTTAAGGAATCTGGTGAGATGATTAATCTAAATCTTTCACCACAAATGCCCGAACCTCTACTGTCGCAAGCAACAACTTTCAAATCTCCACTATCTTCTAAAAGGGTATTTGTATTCGCAAAACGAGCATAAATTCTTTTTACTTGACCAGATTTATACCATGTTGAATCGGGCAAAGTAAAGCTAAAACCTCTAAAATTTGCCTTTTGATTACTGAAAGTTGTTACTAAATCCGCTCGGTTTCCAACGTTTGCTTGCGTTGTTCCAATCTTTACACTGTCTACATAAATATCAACCAATTGGATTTCATCAAGGTTTTTTGTATTAATTGCCCAACCCATAATTCTATCACAAGAAGACGTTTCAATCATTCCTTTCAAATCAGAATTTACTTTCGGTTTACTACCAACCTTCTGACAATCAGACGAATAGACTTCTTTAAAGTTTACGACTGAACCACAAGCTGACAATTCAGCAGTAGTTAATTTGAATGGTTTACCCGTAATAAAACTCTCATCTAATACTACTTTAATAGGCTTGTCACCATTCACTTTTTTAAGATTTGCCCAATCTTTATACGAACGACAATCACTGTTTGGGTCAGCTTTTTTGAAAGTACAACCCCCATCTTCCAACATTTCATACACCGAACTCACCGTTGTTCCACAGGTTTCAATTTTCTCAACTTGTTGATTTCCTTTGATAAATTTATCGGTCATTCTTTTCAACATATCTTGGTGTGCCTGATTACCCAAAACATCAAAAGCAAACGCTCCAACCAATTTTGCCCCGTGCGTAAATGCCTCTGAGAAGTGTAGTTCTTGCAAATCAGTTCTATCTCTGAACGATTCCACTTCCATCATTACCCATTTATTCGGAAAATTAGTGCGGGCAACGTCCATAATAAAACGATGATCTTGATAAGGATTACTATTCATTTTCACGCCATCCGTCCCTTCACCAATATCTTTAAAAGCAAAAGTCCCTCTTTGAACGGTTGGTTGGTCATTTAAAGAACCGTAATCGTTAACCACTTTCAGACGACTGTCAAAAGTCTTTATCGTCCTCAAAAATGCAGTTGAATAGCCTTTCAGAAGCACATGACGGTAGGTATACCAATCATTTCCAGCCTGTCCCAATAAAAAAACTGTCCAGTTATATTGTCCCGTTGGCTTTGGTGGTTCGAGGGTATTGAAGGATGAAAAAGTGTTAGAATACGTTCCCCAAGCAGTTTTTAATTTAGTAAAATCATTGGCGTATTTTACTTTCAACCATTCTCTAAATCCCGTAATCATGGATTGAGAATAATCAAAAAGGGAGTTTGAAACGCCGTCCAAACCCTTTGTAGTGAAAAAGGGAAAGCCAAATTCTTGTTCTGGGGTAATCACAGCAGAAAGATAAAGTACGTCTCCCGCATCAATGACTGGTTTATATCTCTGCAAAACTTCCTTCGTGAAATCCTGCATCTCGGTAATCGTTTTGGGCGACGATAAACTGGTAGTCAGCATCTGACCACAATCATCAAAAACATCACAACCATTATACCCAAAAGATTGCTGATGAACTCTCGCAACTCCTTTAGCATCAATACCTAACATTCTTTCGGAAGCATCAAAACCGCTACAAGTTGGCACGTTGTTGTCCAATGGTTCACCAACGGTTTTGTTGTTACACCAAGTAGCAAAAACGATTCTAAAACAGATTTTCATACCTCGGCTTCGGGCAGTGGCTATTTGGTCGTCGTACTGTTTCCACGGATTGGTTGCACTCACTTTCTTACCCACAATCACGTCCTTTCTGATACTGATAATGAAAGCGTTCATGCCTAAATCAGCCGCCTTATTAATATCCGCCAACTGTGGATTTCGATGTTCAAGATTGACTAATGAAAAAGCTAAATATCGCTGATTGTCTTGTGCAAAAAGCAATTTGGAAGTTATTAAAAGAATAAATAGGAAGGAGTATTTTTTTATAAACATTATTATTAAGTTGTTAAATTTTAAGTTTTAAATCGTTGAGCAAATGAAAAGAATTGTACAAGTAAATTATTAACAACTTATCACTCAACAACTTATCAACTTCTATCACCTCATACTCACCAAAGTAACCCCTGCCCCACCCCTATCAGCGTGTTCGTCTTGGGTTTTTGCTACTTGTTTATATCCACGTAAATGATTGCGAATCAAAGTCCGTAAAATACCATCGCCCTTACCATGCACAATCCTCAATTCATCCTGACCAAGCATCAACGCATCATTCATGAATTTATCTACTTCCATAATTGCCTCGTCGCCACGCTTGCCTCGAAGGTCAAGGTTGAACGAAAAATTCATCATTTTATCGTTCATATCCACCCCTACGAATTTTGACTTGGGAGCAGATTTTTGCTTAAATTCTTTTCGAGAAATTTTCTCTAAACGAGTCAATTTAACCGTTGTTTTCAATTCACCTATTGCCACTTCTGCATCTTTTCCTCTCATGCCAATCACTTCACCCAAAGCCTCTTGTCCTTTGATTCTAACCAACGAACCAATCGTGATTTCTCCTTCAATTACTTCAATAACGTCTTTTTCAATAATTTCTTTTTCAGAATCATTTTTTTCTGAACTAACAACTTTATTAGCAACCAATTTCTCAACATTTAATCCATCTTGAAAGTCTTGCAATTCCTGCCTGATTTCTTTCGTCGCTAATTTATCTGCCCCTTGCTCTCGAATATCTTTGATGGTTGCTTCAATCTTTTGATTGGCATTTTTAACTAACTCTTTCGCCTGTAATTTGGCAGTATTTAAAATCGTTTTTTTCTCATTATCTAAATACGTTTTCAAAGACGAATATTGTTCTAATAATTGGTCAAGTTTGCGTTGTTTTGTGGCATTTTCAACGTTTTTATCGGCAAAAACTTTTCGCTCAATTTCTAATTCTTTCAACAATTTCTCGAAGCTAACTTGCTGATTACCAATTTTTTGTTTTGATTTATCAATAATAGCTTTTGGTAAACCAATCTTGTAGGCAATCTCAATGGCGAACGAACTTCCAGGTTTTCCGATTTCCAATTCATACATCGGCTCCAAGTGTTCGGCATCGTATCGCATCGCTCCGTTGGTGATTCCTTCGGTTTTATCGGCAAAGGTTTTCAGATTTGTGTAATGCGTATTTATGGCTCCGTAAGCACCTGATTTGTTAATATCCTCCAAAATACTTTCCGCAATGGCACCGCCCAAACTTGGCTCCGTTCCCGTTCCAAATTCATCAATCAAAAAGAGCGTTTTTCTATCAGAATTCAATAGAAAATATTTCATATTCGTCAAGTGAGACGAATACGTACTAAGATCATTTTCAAGGCTTTGCTCATCACCAATATCAATGAAAATATTTCTGAACATTCCAATCGTCGAATGTTCTGCCATCGGAACTAAAAGTCCACATTGATACATATATTGCAGTAATCCAAGTGTTTTTAAAGTGATAGATTTACCCCCAGCATTAGGACCAGAAACCAACAGAATTCTATTTTCGGAATTAAGAACAATTGTTAATGGCTTAACCACTTTCCCTTGTTTCTTGAACGATAAATACAACAAAGGATGAACCGCATTTTTCCAATCAACTACTTGACTGTTAAGGCTTAACGGAGCAATTCCGTTCACTTCAATTGCCAAACGAGCCTTTGCCCGTATAAAATCAATGATACCCAAAAACGTATAAGCCTTACGCAAAACGGGAACGTGCGGACGCATTTGATTGGTTAATTCCATCAAAATTCTGACAATCTCACGCTTCTCTGCCGACTCTAATTCTCTAATTTCGTTGTTTGCTTCAAGGGCTTCGGTGGGTTCAAGAAAAACGGTTTTCCCCGTATCAGATTCATCGTGAACGAAGCCTTTTATTTTACGTTTATGTTCCGCAGCAATCGGAATTACCATTCTTCCACCTCGTAAAGTCAAGGAAAAATCATCCGAAATCCAGCCGTTTGCACGAGCGTTTTTCAAAATTCTATCCAAGGTTTTTCGCAAATCATTTTCCTGATTTTGCATTCTTTTACGAATCGCCTGTAATTCTGAACTGGCATTGTCTTTCAACTTGCCTCGGTCATCGATGATTTTGTCGAGATGAGACAAAAGGGAAGCAATAGCCCCCCCCGCCCCCGATGGGGGAGCTTTCGAGTCCGCCACTTTAGACGAATTGTTGGAAGCGAAAACTCCCCCATTGGGGGCAGGGGAGGCTATTGACTGCCTTACCAACTCCCTTAAAGTCGGAAATTCTTCTGGTTCTTTTTTATCGAAAAAACGCAAACATTCTTGAATTGTTCTTAGGGAAAGTTTAACATTAAAAAACTCCTCTTCGGTTAAAAACGCACCTTCAATAGCGGCTTTTGAAAGTTGATAACTAACATCTAAATAATTTTGGGAAGGAAATGCGGTTGGTTCAAATTGCAGAATATTCTTCATTTCATCCACCTGACGAATCATTTTCTGAATCAAATCATAATTATCCGAAAAGCGAACTTTTTCAACAAAATTACGACCTAATGTACTGACACATAACTCATTAAGTCGCTCACGAATTTTATCAAAACCTAATTTTATTTCTATATTTTGTGGGTAAAGCATTTTTTGTTTGTTATATAACGATTTTTCTAAATCGTATTTTATGTATTCAAAACGTTGAAAAGGTGTGTAAAGTTTTTTTGAAAAAATTTATGAATACTGTCATTGCGAGTGCAACGAAGCAATCTTTTGGATTGATGAAAAAATATATGAATAGTGTCATTACGAATGTAATGAAGCAATCTTTTGGATTAATGAAAAAATTTATGAACGGTGTCATTGCGAACGTGATTAATTGGAGTTTAAAATCTTTTGCGTCAATCATACAGATTGCTTCGCTTTGTTCGCAATGACAGAGCTTAAAATTTTTGTAAAACACTCGCAATGACAAAGCTCACAGATTTTGAAATCAACTCTCAATTCCAGCATTTCAAATCTTCAAAACCCCATCCGCATCCATCAACAATTCCTGCATTTGCAAAACCGCCTCCTTATTTAAACGACCGTATAAATGTGGAAATACGATTCCAGTCTCAAATAAATCCTCATAAACAAGATTAGAGGTCAATTTTGAGGAATCAATATGCAATAAAAATATACGGTTTATACCTTTAAAATAATTTGACAAAGTACCATTCACTTGCTCAAAAGTAGATAAATGGATAAATTTTTCTTCTAATAAAGTTTCAGATTCGTAATAATCTTTATTGCTAAAAGTTTCCCACCACGTTGGGTGAACGATATGATATATGGTAGTTTCCATGACCTAAATTTACGAATTATAGTTGTTATAATGAGTAATTTGTGATTGGTTATTAGTTATTGGTTTAAAAATTCAAACTCAATTGCTAATTCATACGTTTATTTAATCACAACTTTTAAATCACAATTCACAAATTAATATATGTACGACATTATCATCATTGGCGGAGGTTTAGCGGGCTTGGTCAGTAGTATTCAACTTTCAAAAGGTGGAAAAAAGGTTCTATTAATCGAAAAGAAAAAATATCCGTTTCATCGGGTTTGTGGAGAATATATTTCTAATGAAGTTCGTCCTTTTTTAACGTCTATTGGATTAAATTTTGATAAATTGGGGGTAAAAGAAATTACTAAATTTCAGTTCACCTCACCTTCTGGAAGAGTTTTAGAAACTGATTTAGATTTAGGAGGTTTTGGAATTAGTCGTTACAGAATTGATGAAGAACTCTATCATTTAGCAAAGTCAGTTGACGTTGAATTTTTATTGGAAAATACAGTTGAAAGTATTAATTATCAAAATGATAATTTTACTGTAAAAACCTCGTTTGACACTTTTGAAAGCAAATATATAATCGGAACCTTCGGAAAACGGACAAAATTGGATGCTACTTTACAAAGAGATTTCTTTAATAAAAAAAGTCCTTACATTGGTGTTAAATATCATATCAAAACCAATTTTCCAAAAGATTTAATTGCTCTTCATAATTTCAAAGATGGCTACTGTGGTATCTCCGCCATTGAAGATGATAAATACTGTTTGTGTTATTTGACTACCCGTGAGAATCTAAAACAACACGGAACCATCACAGAAATGGAAAGAAACATTCTCTGGAAAAATCCACATTTACAGAAGATATTTTCTGAGTCGGAATTTCTTTACGATAAACCCGAAGTTATCAACGAAATTTCCTTTGCTCCAAAAACAACCATCGAAAATCATATTTTGATGGCGGGTGATTCGGCAGGATTAATTACGCCTCTTTGTGGAAATGGAATGGCAATGGCAATTCACGGAGCTAAGTTATTGTCAGACAAAATGTTACAAGATTTTAATGACAGAAAATTAGTCGAAGTAAACTACCAAAAAGACTGGGAAAGGCACTTCAAAAATCGGCTTTGGGTTGGTAGAAACGTGCAGAAATTGTTTGGGAATGAAGTAGTTTCGGAAATTGCTTTGAGTACGATGAAAACGATTAAACCACTTTTGGGAATGGTGATGAAGGCTACGCATGGTAGTGTAATAGCCCCCTAATCGAAACGTCGAACCGCCCCGATTGGGGAATTTGGACACGGTAGAAAAATCGTAAAACAGTTCCCCCTCGGGGCGGTGCGACGTTTCGATTAGGGGGCTATGGGAAGCACCGTTGTACTCTTCACTTCCGACATCACAAAAGAGCTACTAATATGGGCAACACTCTGTAAGTCAGAGAGTTTCTTTTGATAAAAATCATTATAAGCCTCCATATTTTTAACAATTACTTTCAATAAATAATCATAATTTCCAGAAACAACGCTACATTCTATTACTTCTGGAAACTCCTTTATCACTTTCTCAAATTCTTCAAAATGATTTTTTTGCTGTTTGTCCAAGGTTATATTACAGTAAACCGTCATTGGATTACCCAACATTTTTTTATTCAAAATCGTAACGTATTTTTCAATTACGCCCTCATTTTCTAATCGCTTAATTCGGTCATGCGTTGGAGTCATTGAAAGATTAATTCTCGATGAAATCTCTTTTAACGTTAATTGTGCATTTTCTTGAAGTAATTGTAATATCCGAATATCGTTTGCATCGAGTGTCATAAGAAAAATTTACTTTTAAGAATTGTTATTTGCTAATTATTCAGCATTATTTTCTTCAAATATACCTAAATAATATAGAATTTTCTTATTATTTTAATTTTAACAAAACTATTTCCTGTTTTCTTAATTTTGCACATCACTTCATTTGCAAATAGATTTAGGGGTTGGCATAAAATCCAATCCCATAGATCGTAAAAAACAAAAATTATGATTATTGGTGTTCCAAAAGAGATCAAGAACAATGAAAACCGTGTGGCTGTCACGCCCGCTGGAGTTGCAGAATTTAAGAAGAATGGTCATCTCGTTTATGTACAAACGCAGGCAGGTGTAGGCAGTGGTTTTTCTGATGAAGAATACACTAACGCAGGGGCAACAATTCTTTCAAGTATTGAAGAAACTTATGCCATTGCAGAAATGATTTGCAAAGTAAAAGAGCCAATTGCTTCTGAATACAACTTAATTAAGGAAAATCAATTACTTTTTACTTACTTTCATTTTGCTTCTTCTGAACCTTTGACGCACGCCATGATTGAGCGTAAAGCCATTTGTTTAGCGTATGAAACTGTTGAAAAAACCGACAGAAGTTTACCATTGTTAGTGCCAATGTCAGAAGTGGCAGGACGCATGGCAATCCAAGAAGGAGCAAAATACTTAGAGAAACCCATGGGTGGAAGAGGTATTTTATTGGGTGGCGTTGCAGGCGTGAAACCTGCCAATGTATTAGTTTTGGGTGGTGGAATTGTGGGAACACAAGCGGCAAAAATGGCAGCTGGTTTGGGTGCGAATGTAACGATTATGGACGTGAGTTTACCAAGATTACGTTATTTGGAAGACATCATGCCAGCTAATGTTGATACTGTTATGTCCAATGAATATAACATTCGTGAAGCTATAAAAGTGTCTGATTTGATTATAGGGGCAGTTTTGATACCAGGAGCAAAAGCACCGCATTTGATTACGAGAGCCATGTTAAAGGAAATGCGTCCAGGAACGGTGGTAGTTGATGTGGCAGTTGATCAAGGTGGTTGCATTGAAACTTGTACGCCAACGACCCACGAAAATCCAACTTTTGTAATTGATGGAATTTTGCATTATTGCGTAGCGAATATGCCAGGTGCTGTGCCTTATACTTCAACTTTGGCATTGACGAATGCAACACTTCCTTATGCACTTCAATTGGCAAAAAAAGGTTGGAAGAAGGCGTGTCAAGATAATGAAGAATTGGCAAAAGGATTGAACATTATTGAAGGGAAAATTGTCTATCAAGGTGTTTCTGATGCGTGGGGATTATCGTTCACTAATGTTAAGAATGTGTTATAAAATTACAATTTGCTTGATATTTATTAATTAAGTTCATAATTTTGGTTTGTTTATCAATACAAAGAAAAAATTAAATAGTGGTTAGGTATTAAGTCAAAACCCGTCAATTCTATTGGCGGGTTTTCTTTTGCAACCACATAATTAGCATATATTACATAGAAATAAAGAGCGATTTATTTCACACAATATTCAAACTCATCTTTATACTGAAAAAGTATTTCTTCAATATCAGCAATTGTGAAATCTGGGCGTTGAAAAGGGCTTGGTAAATCTTCTCGCATCAAGAATTTTGAATTCTCTAATCTTCCCAATAAATTCTCTGCCCCAATTTTGGTTCCGCTTTGCAGGTAAATCTTATCCGAATAAATATTCTTAAACGCTCCAATTCTTTGGGCAACGTCATAAACTGTTAACTCTGAGATATATTCGTTTTTTTCTGA
>JAYUIP010000603.1:0-15333 GCA_043765945.1 Arcicella sp. | reverse complement strand
ACAGAAAGTATCAAAAGAGCAATTAGACTAAAAAATATCTTTTTCATTTGAAGATGGGTAATTTTAGAGAATAGATAACAGAGAATAGTTAATAATTTTATCTATCTGTTATTCACTCTTTAATGGTTTAATCAATGGTTATTTTGTAAGGAAACGAATAAACATCAAGATTGAATATTTTGATTAACAAAATTAACAATAATTTTTGTACTAATACTTCCCGAAAGTTTTTTTTACTTTCGGGAAGTTCATTCAGAAAAGACTTCCCGAAAGTAAAAAAACCTTCGGTAAGTAAAATTAATTAACTTCTTTCTTCAACTTATCCTTAAACGTCTTTTGCAATTTATCCATTTTAGGTTTGATAACTACCTGACAATAAGGATTATGACCGTTCAAATCGTAATAATCTTGATGATAATCTTCGGCTTTTGAATAGTTTGAAAGAGCCGCAATTTCCGTCACGATTGGGTTTGGGAAAACACGTTCATCATTCAATTTTTTCAGCCAAGACTCCGCTGCGACCTTTTGGGTTTCGTTGGAATAATATACACCCGAACGATACTGTGTTCCTTCATCTCCACCCTGACGATTCAACGTTGTTGGGTCGTGGGTTTTCCAAAATATCTCTAATATCGTATCAAACGACACTTTTTTAGGGTCGAATGTTACTTGAACAACTTCGGCATGACCCGTGTTGCCCGTGCATACTTCCTTATACGTAGGATTCTTGGCTTGTCCGTTTGAATAACCAGATTCAACTTTCACAACACCCTCTATTTGTTGAAAAACGGCTTCAACACACCAAAAACATCCTGCCCCAAAGGTGATTGTTTCCATTCCTGTCATATTGACTTTTTCTTCGTTCATTTTTTTGCTAATTTTCTGATTTTCAGGCTTTTGACCGCATGATATACTCGTAAATAATGTAACTATTCCAAGAATCAGCGAATTTATTTTAATGTTCATTGTTGATAAAATTTAAAAGATAACGTAATTTTGCGAATCAATTTTGAATGATACAATGAGTGAGTGATAGAATTTTGGACATCAACCAGTTCTGTTGAGGATACTCATTCATTGTATCATTCTGTCATTCACTCATTGTTAGTATAAAACCACAAAAGATGTTAAAAAGTTACACTTCATCGTTTTTACAAAACTGGAAGCAATACTTGTCTAATCAGGGTTATGCCCTAAAATTACTTACAGCCGTCGCAGTCTTCGTGTCGGGTGTATTACAATTTCCTACTTATTTTAGAAATATTCAAAAACGCTCTGGTACTGATTTGAACGATTTTGTGCTACATTACATTCCATTTATTGATGTTTCTACCTACATTTTTGCCATTATTTATGGACTATTGATTTATATGCTTTTGCGGGTTTTAGCCAAACCACAATTGTTTCTATTATTCGCTTTAACCTTTGTTATTGAAACAGTTTTCAGAATGACAACCATCTATCTTTTCCCCTTAAATCCTCCCGCCAACTTAGTAATTCTGCACGACACTTTTGCCGAATTGTTAATTTATGGTGACACAGAACCCATCACGAAGGATTTATTTTTCTCGGGACACACTGCCACAATGGTCATGATTTGTCTGTTTGTGGAAGGTCGAAGAGATAAAATTGTCGCCATAATTGCTACTTTTTTCTTGGCTATTCTATTACTAATCCAACACGTTCATTATACCGTAGATGTAATTGGAGCTTTGTTTTTTACCTATATTTCATACCTAATTGCCCGACAAATCGTTAATAAAAAGTGGGTTATAACAGTAGGCGTGATGTTAGGGTTTTATGTATTACTCCAGACTATCTTTTATTTAGGTTCAAAAATTGTTTAAGTACAAAATGACAGGCGGTAATATTTTATGATAATGCTATAATCAGTTTATATTTTTTCCAGTAATTTTGTTGTCCAATTTCAATTAGGGAGAATACAACAAATTTCATAATTGTAAAAAATCCGAAATCAGTATAAATTTTCTTAGATTAATTAATAATTTTCTAACGAAAAAATTACAATTTGATTACATTCAATTAATTTGCATTGTTTTATGGAAAGCAAAAAAACAGTTTTCCGATTTTTGATTAAAGTTAAATTTAGTTCTGCCCAACTAAGTTTATCGAAGAGTTTAGGAAACGTAAAAACTTTCTTTTGTACAATTTTTCACAAGACTAAATTGGCGGAAACGGTTTGGTTTTTGTAGCGAGAACAGACGAAATAAGTTCTTGTAAACCACATAAATAAAGGGTAAAATATGGTAAAGTTCGAATACAAAACCTTTCCATTTGGCGAGGTTCTAACCCAAGAGCAAAAAGATTATTTCCGTAAATACGGAGTAATTCATTTCAAAAATTTTATTAACACTGACACTATTAAAACTTTTATTGAAGAATTAAGTAAAATCGAAAAAAAGTGGTTGACGGAAGGTGTTGAGAAAATAAACGGGATTCCATTAAAATTTGGAAAAGATCCACACGGTAATAAAATGATTCAAAGAATGTGCTTTACCAACAAGTATAGCCCAATTCTTGCTGAGTTTTTGAAAGACCCACGTTTACAAATTTTGGTTGAATTATTAGCTCCCTACGACGGACGTATTAGCGACGAAGAAAAGGATGGTTTAGTTTTTAATCATTATGTAAACTCGCCAAACAGCAAATTCACGCAAATGGGATGGCATACAGACAGTCCACGAGACTTGTTTTTAGGTCAAAAAATCCTGCCAATGTTGAATGTTGGTATTCATTTGGATACTTGCCCTACAACAAACGGAGGTTTGAAAGTGTTGCCAGGAACGCAAAACCAGAGCGTTTTCAAATTATTGTTCGGCAAAAAGCAATTTGTTGATCATAAGCCTGACGCTCGTGAAGTAGGTTTTGAAATTGAGGCAGGAGATTTAACCGTGCATGATGGTCGTTTGTGGCATCGTGTGGAAGTTTCGCCAAATATGGGTGAAAAATCTCGCCGTCGTGTGATGTACGTACCTATCATTACAGGTAAATATATGCCGAAAGATGAGAACAGCAAAACTCCTTTCTATCACCGTTTTGCGAAGGTGGTTCAAAAGTAAGAGGATAGAATTTAACTATTAGAGCATAAAAAAAGCCGTCAGATTTGAACTTGACGGCTTTTCCTATGCTCTAATATCTGAACTATATCCTCTATTTACTAAATTTTGCCTTCAAAAATCCAATAATCATTGGTAAAACTGACACAGCCACAATACCCAAAACCACTTTTTCAAAATTGAGTTTTACCCATTCATTACTTCCTAAAAAATAACCAATTGTTGTAATACCCGTTACCCACAAAACCGCTCCAATTATACAGTAAGTAATATACTTTGAATAAGTCATGCTTCCCGCACCCGCCACGAAAGGAGCAACCGTTCTGACTATAGGAACAAAGCGAGCTATGATAACGGCTTGCCCACCATATTTTTCATAAAATGCCTCTGTTTGCTCAATGTGGCTACGTTTCAAAAACAAAATCTTCTTTTTCGACTTAATGAAATTACTAAAAAACTTACCCACAAAGTAATTTACATTATCGCCCAATAAAGCCGCAACTATCAATAGTGGAATCACGAAATTAAGTTCTATTTTACCCGTTGCCGAAGCCAAAACGCCAACTGCAAAAAGCAGTGAATCCCCTGGTAATAGAGGCATTACGATAAATCCAGTTTCTACGAAGATAATCAAGAAAAGGAGTCCGTAAGTCAGCGTTCCATGGTCGGTGATGAACTGCGATAGTGCTGTTAATGGGTCTTTGAGAAGTTGTAAGACGAAGTTTATAATTTCCATTATATTGGGGGTTTGGACTTAGGGGGTAAAATAAAACTATCAAATGGGTGTTAAACCACTAAATCCTAATCCCTAAATCCATTAAAATCTATTTATCTAAAAAGAAAGAAAATGTATCTCCTCTCAATCCTAAACGGATGGTTTCCAATGAGATAACTTCGTGGGGAGCAATATTTCCAACATTCACATTAGCACCAACCAACTTCACAAACCATACTTGTTGGTCTTTTTTAGGAGCTTCCCAAATGATTTTATCTTCTGGAATTTCAGTCAAAATCTCTTCCACTAAACCCTGACGAACTTCACCCGATGCACGGAATAATCCAACATTTCCACCTTCACGAGCCTCACCGATTACCTTCCAAGCACCTGCCTCTAACTCAGATTTCATCAATTTAATCCATTTATAAGGAGGAATAATTTTGGTTTCATCCTTTGAACCAACTTCCGAAAGCACAGTTACTTGCATTGCTAACGTTCTGATGTATTCACACTTATCATCCTGATTCATCTCCAAAGAGCCATCAGAAACCTCGGCGTATTCCATGCCGTATTGGTCAAGCACACGACGATATTCATCAAATTGATTTCTTACAATAAAGGCTTCAAACAAAGTACCTCCAAAATAAGTTGGAATACCAGCTGCTCTGTATAAAGCCAATTTTTCTTTTAAATTTGGCGTTACAAAAGAAGTCGCCCAACCCAACTTTACAATGTCAGTATAAGCACCACCCATTTCAATAAAATCTTCTACTTCTCTGAGGCTCAATCCTTTATCCATCACCATTGTCAATCCTTTCTGGCGAGGTTTTGCAGTTCTTTCGGGTATTTGGTTAAGGGGATAATTCATATTTTATAATCTTTGTTAGTTTTTAATTCACAAAAATACTGATAACCTTTTTATTCCACAACTTGCCAAATTAGTTTATTGTGTTAATTTAATATTATGTTTATTTAATTATCTGATTATCAGTATATTAAAAGTTTTTAAAAATAACTTTTCTTAGAATTAAAAAATAACTTCAAAAGTTTTAGTTTTACTAAACAGTGTTCAGTAAGTTTACAACGTTATACTTAAACATTTTCTAATAATGAAAAAATTAATTTCAATTCTAATTATCAGTTTCAGTTTTTTAAAGATCGGATATTCACAAACAGCTACAAAAGATGCTGTTCTTGGCGAATGGCTCGCTGAAAGTAAAGATGGTAAGGTCCTAATCTACAAACAAGGGGAAAAATACTTCGGTAAAATTTCATGGGGAAAGGACGTTGATAAGAAAGACGTTAACAATCCAGTGGAAAAATTGCGGACTCAAGCAATTGTGGGTTTGGTCATTCTAAAAGGTTTTGAATTCACAGGTAAGGCTTGGGAAGATGGAACAATTTATGACCCAAAATCAGGCAAAACCTACTCTTCTACTATCAAAATGAAAAAGCCTAACGAACTGGACATCAGGGGTTATGTAGGCATTTCTCTGTTGGGAAGAACAACAACTTGGACAAAAGTTAAGTAAAAATAGGGATTGGGGATTGGTAAAATACCTCGTGAGCATTCAACCGGTTCTAATCTTAAAAGGGAATCAAAAAACAATGGGTATTTTAGAACGAAAAGAACGGGACAAACAGGAAATGCGGTTGATGATTTTAGAAGCCGCTAAGGAAGTATTCGTTTCAGAAGGCTTCGAGAAGGCATCTATACGTGCCATTGCCGAGCGAATTGAATACAGTCCTGCCACGATTTATTTGTATTTCAAAGATAAAAACGAGCTTCTTTTTGCTGTACATGAGTTAGGATTTGATAAGTTATTGGAGGAAATGGAGTTAGCAATCGAAGGAATTTCTGACCCCTTTGAAGAGTTGCGTCGTCGTGGTTATGCCTACATGAAATTTGCCTTTGAAAATCCTGAAATGTATGATTTAATGTTTATTTTGAATGCTCCGATGGACACATTGAAAGAAGAAGAAACATGGCATAGCGGTCACAAATGTTTTATTCTTTTGTGCGAAACATTACAAAGAGGAATTGAAGCTAAACAGTTGAAATTCAAGGATGTAGAGGTGGCTACGATGTCTGTTTGGTCTTTTATGCACGGCATGGTTTCATTGAGAATTCGGAATAGATTTAAGAAATTTAGTGAAACTTCTGACATTCAAACCTTAATGACGGCTTCTTTGGAACAAATGATTGAATTGGTGAAAAATTAACGATTATCTGACAATTTCTAATGTAGGGGCGGTATCACATACATCCTCGGACGAAATGGGCGTATGCGATACGCCCTTGCGACTGAAAAAATAAAAATATGAATCCAGCAATAGAATTTTTTAGAAATAATATTGGTAAATCCTCGGAAGAAATCAGCCCCTCCCCTTTTGGACGTTGGCTGAACGGAACGTTGACTGAAGTTGAAGAAGGTTCACTCACGATGGAGTTTATTGTCCGCAAAGATATGTGCAATCCTGGAGGCATCATGCACGGGGGCGTGGCAATCGGAATGATGGATGATATTATTGGAATGACCACTTTTTCGATGGGAAGTCAGGCTTTTTATTCTACGGTAAATCTGAATACGGATTTTTTATATTCAGCAAAACCAGATGAAAAACTAATTGCTAAATCGAAAATTGTGAGAATGGGCAAAAAAATTGCTCACGCCGAGGGAGAAATCCGTAACGAAGCTGGACATATTATAGCGAAATGTACTACCAATTTGGTGGCAACGAGTAATGTAGTGAAATAGGGATTGGGAATTAGTTACTGGTTATTGGAAACGGGAGTTAGGAATATAAAAATTACTTGATAACCAGTTTCTAAATGACTAATAACCAGTAACCAACAACCGATCCCAAAAAAATAACCAAACACTAAACGCTGTTAAGTAAATACTATCTGTTTATGAAATCTTTCATGTTAATCATATTATTGAGTTTTGGGGCTTTTGGGCAATCCGAGATTTTGAATAACTACGTGCAGGAAGGTCTGAAAAATAGTCAGACTTTGAAGCAACAAAATTTTCAGTTGCAGAAAGCCGTTTTCGCTCTCAGCGAAGCCAAAACGTTTTTTAAACCAAACGTCAATTTTAACACCACCCTTTCATCGGCTCAGGGTGGACGAAAAATTGAAATTCCGCTTGGCGATTTGGTTAATCCAGTTTATACTACCCTTAATAAACTAACTCAATCCAACTCTTTTCCGCAAATCCAAAATACTTCCGAACAGTTGGTTCCCAGAGATTTTTATGATGTTCGAGTAAGGACGACCATGCCTTTGATTAATGCTGAATTAAAATATAATCAAGCCATAAAGCAAGACCAGATTACGTTGCAACAGGCTGAAATTCAGATATATAAACGTGAATTGGTTCGAGATATTAAGTTGGCGTACATCAGTTATCTGAAAGCAACGGAGGCAATAAAAGTCTATGAAAATGCCTTAAAAATCTTGCGGGAATCTGAGCGGGTAAATGAAAGTCTAATTAAAAATGGTTCGGCAAATCCAACGGTTTTAGTGCGTACTCGCAATGAAATTTCTAAGATTGTTGCCGAGTTTGACAACGCCCGAGGAAACCAGAAAAATGCGGCTACCTATTTCAATTTTTTACTGAATAAAGATTTTACGGAGAAGATAACGTTAGACAGTTTAAGTAAGAACGGATTGAATTCTGAACTCGCCGAAGGACACCGTGAAGAATTAGATAAAATCCAGACGGGAATAAATATTAACCGACAACTTTTAGGTATCAATCAATCGTATAAGAAGTTTAAAATTGGGGCATCCTTAGACCTTGGTTCACAGGGAAGATTCGCCCAAATTGCGGGAGCAGATAAGAACTTTTTTGCTCCAAATGCCTTCGTGCTTTTGGGCGTTTCGTTTGATTTACCAGTCTATTCTTTTGGACGTAATCAGTTGAAAATCAAGCAATCAGAAATGGAAATTGCTTCGTTGGATGCACAATTACAGCAAGTTAGAAACCAGTTGGATTTACAAGCTGAGTTAGCAAAAAATTCTTTAAATTCTGCCAAAGAAATCTACGAATCGAAGGCTTCGCAGGTCAATACAGCGGAAAGATATTACCGTGATATGTTTAGGAGATATAAAGAAGGAAATTTGAACTTTATTGAGTTGTTGGATGCCCAAACGCAGATAACAACGGCTCAATTACAACAGTCCATTTCGTTGTATGATGTTTGGATAAAATGGGTAGAATTGGAGCGGACGAAAGCGAGTTTTCAGTTGTGAATATCACGATTATGATGGAACGCAGATAACGCAGATGCCTTCGGCAACGCAGATTTTCGCAGATTTCTGTTCTGCAAATTTGACGAAAGTCTATTTTAATAAATAATAATCCTTTAAAAAAATCTGCGAAAATCTGCGTTGCGAAGCATCTGCATCATCTGCGTTCCAAAACGTGCCAATATTTATAGAACAATAAATACTTTAAACATGAAAAAAATATCCATATTATTCTTCTTAATCATCTCATTATTAATGAGTTGTGGAAAGAAAAAAGAACCTAAAAAAGCCTTGATTGAAGATGATATTGTGGCGGTGAAATTAGCGGATGTCTCTCAGGCAAATTCTACGGAAGCCTTGAAAGCTTCGGGCTTAGTAGCCTCATTGGAAGAAGCTCGTTTGTCATTCAAAACGGGTGGAATTATCGAAAAAATTTACGTAAAAGAAGGTCAGAATGTGCGTAAAGGGCAATTATTGGCTACTTTAAATCTTACAGAAATCAATGCCCAAGTGCAACAAGCGAATGAAAACGTACAAAAATCTGAACGAGATTTAAAGCGAATTACCAACCTTTATCGTGATTCGGTTACCACTTTGGAACAAGTTCAGAATCTCACAACTGCCCTCAGCGTAGCAAAACAATCCTTAGAAATTGCTTCGTATAATCAAGGTTATTCCAAAATTTACGCTTCGGCTAATGGGGTGATTGTCAAGAAGTTGATGAACGAAGGCGAACTCGCAGGACCTGGAACGCCCGTATTTTTCATGAATGCATCGGGGGCAAATGATTGGGTAATGAAAGTTGGAATTGCCGATAAAGATTGGACTCGCTTACACATAGGCGACCGTGCAGATGTCAAATTAGATGCTTTTCCAGAAGTAACTTTTACTGCCTCAATCTCAAATCTTTCGCAAGGAGCAGACGTAAATTCAGGACTATACCAAGCTGAATTAAAACTCAATACACAAGGCAAAAAAATGGCAACTGGACTTTTTGGTAATGCCCAAATAATGCCCTCAATTATCCAGAAACACACTTCTATTCCAATTGATGCCGTTGTGGAAGGCAATGGTGATGAGGCTTTTGTATATGTAGTTTCAGAAGGAAAAGCTCGCAAAATGCCAATTTCTTTGGTGGGAATTGATAACACACAGGCTTTTGTAGCGAGCGGTTTAGCGGGCATTACGCAGGTGATAACGGATGGGTCGGCTTATTTGGTTGAGGGAAGTCGAGTTAGGGTTGTGAAGTGAAAAATGTTAAAAATGGCTGCCATTGCGAACGTAGCGAATAAAAATCATAAATGGCTTGTCGTTGCGAGCATAGCGAAGCAATCTTTTGGATTGATGAAGATAATTTTAAAAGCTACTTTTTCAATCTTTTGAACTTAGAGTTTATCCCTAAATCAAACAGATTGCTTCGCTACGCTCGCAATGACAGCACCCCATAGGCAAACTCGAAATCGACTCAAAATCAGTAAAAAATATTGACAAATCACTATGAAAATCTCTGAATTCTCAGTTAAAAACTACCAATTCACCCTCGTGGTGTTTTTGGGCATATTATCCATCGGTATTTTCTCCTTATTGAATATGCCCCGTGGCGAAGACCCTGAGTTTTCGTCGCCTCAATATGGTGTAACCGTCGTTTATCCAGGAGCTTCTCCAAAGGATGTGGAAGAACTTGTGGCGGATGTCGTGGAAAAACGGCTCAACGAATTGGACAACATGAATCGGGTTCGTAGCACGATTGTGGATGGTGCCGCTATCTTTCAGGTTGAGTATGATTTTGATACCGACCCCGAGGAAAAATACCAAGAAATTGTTCGTGAAATGAACGCCGTTCGTAAGGATTTACCCGCCGATGTCTTAGACGTTCGCATTGAAAGATACCAACCCGATGGCGTAAATATTTACCAATTTGCCTTGGTTTCTGAAAACTTGCCTTACCATAAATTAGAAAAATATGCCGATGATTTAGAAAATCGTTTGGGGAAAGTTCGTGCCTTGAAAAATATCAAATCTTGGGGATTTCCGAAGCGAAAAATTTCCGTAGAATTGAATTTGAGCAAGTTAGCCCAAGATAAAATCCCACTCAATCGTGTGTTAGGGGCGATTCAGTCGGAAAATGTAAACATTCCAGGTGGTTCAATTAACTTATCTTCCAAAAAATTTAACGTCAAAACTTCGGGTAATTATGAAGACATTGATGAAATAAAAAATACGATAATCTTCTCAAACGGAACAAAAATTGTCTTGCTCCGAGACATTGCCGAAGTCAAATATGATTACGAAGATGAAACCCATAAAACCCGCCTGAACGGACACCGAAGCGTATTCGTAACGGCTTGTCAGAAGTTCGGACAAAACATCATCAAAGTACGTTCGCAAGCCGACCCAGTGGTGGAAGAATTCCGTAAAACCCTCCCTCCTTCCGTTGATTTAGTCAAAGTTTTTGACCAAGCCGAGTCAGTTGAAAAACGTTTGGCTCGTTTCGCTAAGGACTTTGGAATTGCTATCCTGCTGGTACTCATCACGTTACTGCCGTTGGGTTCTCGGGCGAGTTTAGTGGTAATGATTTCCATTCCCCTTTCATTGGCAATCGGACTTGCGATGTTGTACGCCTTGGGTTTCACGATAAATCAGCTCTCTATCGTTGGAATGATTGTGGCTTTGGGCATTTTGGTAGATGATTCCATCGTGGTCGTTGAAAATATTGAGCGATTTATCCGTAAAGGAATTCCCAAAAAACAAGCCGCCATTGATGCCACCAATCAAATCAGCAAGGCAGTTGTGGGTTGTACAATTCTCTTAATTTTTGCCTTTTTACCCGTTGCAAATTTACCCGAAGCCGCTGGTAGATTCATCCGAAGTTTGCCAATGGCAGTATCCGTAACGGTCTTTGCTTCGATGATTGTTGCCCTCACGATTGTTCCGTTTTTATCAAGTATTTTACTGAAAAATCACGAAAATCCAGAAGGAAATTTTATCCTTCGAGGCATGAAGAAGTTGATTTCAGCCACTTATGGAAGGTTGATGACATGGTGCTTGAAACATCCAAAAACTACACTGACAATCTCCGTTGCCGTTTTTGCGGGCGTAATATTTATCGCAAAATTATTCTTAGGATTCTCATTATTTCCAACTTCCGAAAAACCCATGTTCCTCGTGAACGTGAGTACGCCCGTGGGAACGAACCTGCAAACGACTGACAATGTGGTGCGTTTTGTGGAAACAGAATTAAAGAAAGTGCCCGAAATTAAAAACATTGCCGCCAACGTTGGCAGAAGCAATCCAAGGATTTATTACAACATCATTGGAAGTCCAGAAACCGAAAATTCTGGACAACTCTTTGTGTTATTGGAAGACATGGAAACCCGTGATAAAAAGGTAATTATCAATCAATTACGGGAGAAATTTATGAATTATCCCAATGCTAAAATTGAGGTGAAAGACTTTGAACAAGGTCCACCTTTGGAAGCACCGTTGGCGTACAGAATCTTTGGAAATAATCTGGATAGTTTGAGAATTGTGGCGGGGCAAATTGAAAAGATTGTAGCTGACCATACAGGTACAATTTACGTATCAAACCCTCTGAAAGTTCAACCAACTGACTTTCGGACAATTATTAACCGTGAAAAAGCGGGACTTTTGGGCGTAAATATTTCGGATATTGACCGTATGGTTCGCTTGGGAGTGGCGGGTTTGAACGTCGGAACTTTCAGAGAAGAAGGGCAAACAGATGACTACAATATCAACGTTTCCATCCCAAGAAGCAATATAAAACAAGATTTGAGTGTATTTTCTAATTTGTACGTCAATAATGTTTCAGGAACGGCAATTCCGTTGAAACAATTGGTGGAAATCAAGTTTGAAACATCCCCAACCCAGATTCGACATTTTAATAAAGAACGGTTCGTTACAATTACCGCCTTTTTAAAATCAGGATTTAATACATCAGTTGTCAATCAAGAACTCATCAAAAAGTTAGATAAGTTCAAATTTTCAAAGGGTTTTTCGTATAAAGTGGCAGGTGAGGCAGAAAATGCACAAAAATCTTTCGGAGGCTTGGGGGTAATTATCCTCATAACTGTCTTCGGAATGGTTGCCATCTTAATTTTGGAATTTGGCAATTTCAAATCAACCTTGATTGTGCTTTCAGTAATACCTTTGGGCATTGTTGGAGCAATTTTAGGATTATTAATTGCAGGAGAAACTTTAGGATTTACCTCAATTATTGGATTTATCGCCTTGATTGGAATTGAAATAAAAAATTCTCTTCTTTTAGTGGATTTTACCAATCAATTACGAGAAGAAGGCATGGGACTTGACGAAGCAATTCACGAAGCGGGCGAAGTCAGGTTTGTTCCAATTTTATTGACATCTTTTACCGCAATTGGAGGATTAATTCCATTAGTTTTAGAATATTCAGATTTGTATTCGCCCTTAGCAATTGTGTTGATTGGCGGAATCACAAGTTCAACTTTACTGGCTCGTTTAGTCACACCAGTGATGTATAAATTATTACCACCGAAAATTACATTAAAAACACAATCTTAGAATAATTAAATTATGTTAGAGTTTGAGTAAAATTCAGACCTAACAATAATTATAAAAAAATAACCATTTTAAGGCACTAAATTGACGATTATTTCGTTAAAAGGACAATTCATTATTAAATCTTTAAAATAATATTACTTATGAAATTCAACACCAGCACTTTGACACAATTTTTATCACGGAATTTTTATATAAATCCGAGATTAATAGCTCCTCAAAAACGCTTTTATGCTGACTTGGGAATGAACTCTTTGGAATTCTTGGAAGTAGTTGTTTATTTGGAAAATACGTATGGAATTACCTTACCAGATAACGAAATTGATAAAATTCAGACCATCAGACAATTATCTGAATTGATGGAATCAAATTTGGAAATGGTAGAAGTATAATATAAAATTAATGGTTATGGGGTTAAGGCTTGGGCGTTTCGTTCAAGCCTTTTTTATACAATAAAAATGCCTTCTGATTAATCAGAAGGCATTTTTTAATGCATATAACCAGCATTTTGTTTCTCCAAATCAAACAATTCATTAATAACATCGACCAACTGGTCAGCTTCTCCCCGTTTGCAAGCTGCTTTCAAATTCAAAACGGGCGATTTTATGATTTTTTGAACAATGCTCATCGTGATTTTTTCGATGCGGTCAGCTTCTTCAGCTGAAAGGTTTTTCAAGTGCCTCGAAATCTCTTCTTTTCTAATTTGTTCTAAAGCATTTTTTAGCTTATTTATCGTGGGCGAAACCACCATTTCTCTCGACCAATCATTGAATCCAACAATAGCTTCTTCTATAATTCGCTCCACTTCTGGAATAGCTGCCATTCTTATGCGAAGGGCTTCATCGGCACGCTCACGTAAAGAATCAATATTATAAACCAAAGTTCCCGAAATGTCCTCAACACTATCTTCAACACTCCGAGGAACGGATAAATCAATAAAATATTTGTAAGTAAGTATTCCTATCTTTTCAATTAATTGTTTGGTAATTAATGGTTTATCAATCATTACCGAGGAAATAATTACATCAGAACGTCTTATTTCTCTCTCCAAATCTGTAAAATCAGCTACTCTGAAATTTCGACCCAAAGCGATTTTTTCTGCTTTTGCACGAGTACGATTCATAACCGTTATTTCAGCAAATTCTTTGTCTGCCATGTTCTTGCAAATATCAATACCAATCTCTCCCAAGCCCAAAATTAATACTTTCGGATTGTTGATATTTTGGGTTAATCCTTCGGTTAAAGCAACGGCGGCATAAGAAGTCGAAGCGGCTCCGTCTCGAAATGAGGTTTCTTGAGCTACTCTTTTATTGGAAAAAAAAATAGTGTGCATCAAGCGGTGAAGGAATGGTCCCGCCATGTTCAAATCTGCAGAAATTTGATAAGATTGTTTAATCTGATTAGGAATCTGCAAATCGCCAACTACTTTTGAATCTAAACCCGTTGCCACATAAAAAAGGTGTTTCACGGCTTCATCTTGAAAATTGAATTGTTGGAAATGTACAAAATAGGTTTCTGTTTCGATGATGCCTTTCTGCACTAAAAGCGTTTTAATTAAATCTGTCGTTAAATCTTGTTCAGAAGTGTAATAAACTTCCGTTCGATTGCACGTAGAAACAACCATGCACTCTTGAATGCCAAATAAATCCTTGATTTTTAGGGTAAAGCCTTTTACTTCGCTTTCGGTCAGAGCAACCTGTTCACGCACCGCCAAGGGGGCAGATTTATGAGATAAACTAAACGCTTTAAATGTATTTTGCATAATTCCTTACGAGTCCTATTCAATGTCAACAAAACGTTTTAGTAAAAGGTTTTGCTAAGTGGCTGAAAACTAAATGTTTAAGCTGTCAGAAGATAATCTAAACACGCCATTTAATCGGACTGTAAAATTACAACAGGAACCATTATTTTTATCCTTGAATATGGGTAATTTTTAAAGAAAACACCTAATTTAGAATTGATATAAATAATGAATTTAGAATAAGTATTTTCTTAGAATTATACAATTTTAATTTATATTTTACCTAAATGATATTATTGGGTGTGTCACGGTTTGCGTAGACAAGAGTGAAGACCGTGACACGCCTTGCTGGGATATTTATTTTATACGCCTTTTGACGTGCCACGGTCTCTACTCATAGCCCCGCAAACCGTGACACATCAAAAATAATACTCCCATAAACTCCTTTGGGTTACGTCACAAACAAAAAAACCTGCAAAACCACAGGGGTTTCACAGGTATATCAAACGGGTTAGGGAATGTTTTTAATAACCGCAAGGACGGAAGGACGCTATTAAGTTAAATATTTTCTGGAAGAATGAAATCTTGCGTCCTCCCGTCCTTGCGGTTAAAACTAAAACTTTAAATTAACCCCAAACAGAAAATTTGTTCCTGCCTGTGGGTAATAGAAATTTTCAGTAATAGTCTGTTTTTCAGAGATATAACTATATGAATATCCGTTAGATTCGTATAAAGTATTAAAAATATTATTAACTAAAAGACTGAAATTTACTTCTTTCAAAATCTTACCTCTCAAACTATAAATGGCTCGTAAATCATTGGTAAAGTATGAATTTAACTTACGATTTTCGGTAGCTGTGTTATCTAAATACTGCTTTCCAACGTATTTAGACAAAAATCCTAACTCTAAATTTTTGAGTGGATTATACAAAATTTGTGAACCAATAATAGTGTTTGGAGAAAATGAAATATCCGTTTCAGCATATTT
>JAYUIP010000602.1:0-1797 GCA_043765945.1 Arcicella sp. | reverse complement strand
TTATAGATTCTTTGACCCCGATAATGACACTCGCTACGCCCATAATTTTGTAAGTGTAGGTTATGCACTTACAGCCGTTAAAGATTTTAGACCGCTCCCATTGAGCAATTCCAACTTGAAAATTCAAGTCGCTGTTGGGGATACTGTTGTGCTTTGTCGAGCATGGAACAAACCCGCTACAACCTTGGCAGAAAGAGGAATCGACTTGGGTGGAAAGAAAAATTATGCTGTCGTCAATACGGATGAATTTGGTGGTGGTTACCCAATAGATAACTCGGGCTTGAATGTCCAGCCACCGTTGATGTGGAAATTCTGGCAACCCAATATTGCTTACGGCGATGCTTATGGAACTTTTAATGAATGTGTTTTTCGTTCAGCCGAAGCCTATTTAATCGCCGCCGAAGCCATCGTGAAAGGGGCAAAAGGGGGCAAATTAGGCACAGCGGATGCGTATTACAACAAAATTCTTGACCGTGCTTTGGGAACAAAAAAAGGAACAGACCCAAAGTGTGCCGCAGCACCCGAAGACCAAAAATCCTTGGCAACCGCTTCATACCGTGCCACGAGTGCTAACCTAACAATTGATTTAATTTTGGACGAAAGAGCCAGAGAATTTATGGGTGAGTATAGCCGTTGGTTCGATTTAAAAAGAACAGGGAAATTTGTTGAGCGAGTCAAAAAGTATAATCCTTGGGTAAAAGGTCAGTCAATTACCGATAAATTCAATTTGAGACCAATTCCACAAGGAGAAATAGATTTATCGTTTCCAAAAATGACTCAAAACGCAGGTTTTTAAGTTAAATTTTCTTGTTAAAAAGAAGAGAAGGTATTGATTGCCTGCTCTTTTTTTTACTCAAAATTGCGATACTTATAAATAAACCTATGGTGTAAATAATCCGTTGCAGATTTCTATTCTCTTTTTAGTAATAGGCTCTGAAACAGTAGAAATGAACCTTTCTTTTAACGAAATTTTTAAGTGCAATGGAAAATTTACACTAACAAATAACCCAATCTTATGTACAAAAAAATAATAATATTCTTCTTTTTTTCTACCATGAATCTTGTTGCACAAGACGAATTCTACCAAAAACATTTTGAATATAAAAGCCTGAGTCCGCTGCAAAAACAGATTTTTGATGATTTTATCGAAGAAGAAATTCCGAAAGGAACGCAATTTGCTATCACCGAAAAATTGGGTGCGAGGAATACCATGCGACTCGCTTGTGCCTTGTTTTATAGAAATCAAACGGGCGATGTAGAAAATGCAGTAAGTATTGTGAAATGGATTTTTCAGCTCCAAAATTTGGACGAAAAAAGTAGAGATTACGCTGTTTGGCGGGGTGATAGCAAACCAACTCAAAATTATGATCAAAATATGCGGGAATTTATCGGTACCGATTTGATTACGATTTATCATAAATACAAAGATAAATTACCCGCCGATGTTAAAAAAGAACTCGAAATTTGCTTGATTCGTACCGCAAGAGGGGCGTTGATGCGGAATGTAAACCCCGATTATAACAATATTTCTATTATGAGTTCATTTATGATGGAATACATCGGTGTTGAATTTAACATTCCCGAACTCAAAAAGGCGGGAATCGAAAAAGCCAAAGCCATTTATACTAACTTTCTGAAATACAACACTTTATGTGAATATAACACGCCTACTTACTATGGAGTTGATTTTGTGGGACTTGCCTTGTGGCGAGAATTATCTTTTTCGCAAGAAATGAAAGAGATGAGCAAAGTTTTAGAAAAAGAATTATGGCTTGATGTTGCCACTTTTTACAATGC
>JAYUIP010000601.1:0-1800 GCA_043765945.1 Arcicella sp. | reverse complement strand
CATTGGTTTTGAAGCCGTTTGCGTGTTTGTAAACGATAAAGTTAATAAAGAGACGCTTGAGAATTTATCCAAAAATGGGATAAAATTGATTGCTTTGCAGTGTGCTGGATTTAATAATGTTGATGTAAAAGCGGCTCAGGAAAAGAATATTAAAGTAGTAAGAGTTCCCGCCTATTCGCCCGAAGCGGTGGCAGAACACGCTGTGGCAATGATTTTGACCTTAAATCGCAAAACGCATAAAGTTTATAATCGGGTACGGGAAAGCAATTTTTCGTTGGAAAATCTCACTGGTTTTAATCTTCACGGAAAGACAATTGGCGTGATTGGAACGGGACAAATTGGCATTGCTTTCTGTAAAATTATGCTTGGATTTGGGTGTAAAGCTATTGCTTATGACCTAAAAAAATCGGATAAATTAATTTCAAAAGGGGTTGATTATCAGTCAATTGATGAGGTTTTGAAAAATTCAGACATCATTTCATTGCATTGTCCGCTTACCAAAGAAACGCATCACCTTTTTGATAAATCTGCCTTTTCAAAAATGAAAGATGGAGTGATGTTAATTAACACCAGTAGAGGTGCGTTGATAAATACAAAAGATGCAATTGAGGCTTTGAAAAAGGAAAAAATTGGCTATTTTGGGATTGATGTCTATGAGCAAGAAGAGCATATATTCTTCAAAGATTTATCCGAAAGTATCATTCAAGACGATTTAATTCAACGATTAATATCCTTTCCAAATGTACTGATTACGCCCCACCAAGGCTTTTTTACGGAAGAGGCTTTAACTCAAATTGCGGTTACAACAATGAAAAATATTACTGATTTCGAGGAAGGGAAGGAATTGGTAAATGAAGTGAAAGGGTGATACATCATCCCCTTAAATTTACTAATTTTCGTTCATCCAAAATCTTTATTTCACTCCCATTTATTTCAATTAAATGGTCAGCTTTAAAATCACTTAACGTTCTGATTAATGATTCTGTGGCAGTGCCAACAACTGATGCCAAATCGTCTCTTGAAATTTTTATGGCAAAATTTTCTTGATTATCATTTTTGTATTTTTTTGATAACATCACCAAAGCATCTGCCGTTCTTTTTCTGATTGAATTATACGCTATTTGGGTTAATTGATTCTCTTTTTCTTGAATATTATTCGCTAACATTTTAATAAACTGATTCGCAACTAATTGATTACGAGTGATTAACTCCAGAAAATCATGTTTAGGAATGCCAATAATTTCACAATCTTCCAATGCTTCCGATGACTCTTGATATTCGCTATTTTCGATGATGGAAATATGCCCAAAGAAATCGCCCGAATTATACAATTCCATGATGAACTCTTTCCCATCTCGGTTGGTTTGATAGGTTTTCACCTTACCAGTTTTCAAAAAAAAGAATCGAATTGGCTCATCTCCTTCTGAATATATGACTTGTTTCTTCTTAACATTATTCACTTTTCTATCAACAGAAAGTGACGATAAATCAGAATGTTTAGTCGCCTTTTGATAAAATTCTTCAATGCCCTCGTGCGTATTTTTGAAGGAATTAGATAGATTTTCTAACTTTTTCAGACGGCTTTCAATGGCGCTCAATAATTCGATTTCTTGGAAGGGCTTCGTTAAGTAATCGTCTGCTCCCATATCCATGCCCTTACGAAGGTCGGAACGGTCGGTTTTTGCGGTTAAGAAAATGAAGGGAATGTTCTGTAAATCAGGGTTTTGACTAAAAATATGAAGCACTCCGTAGCCATCCAAAACGGGCATCATAATATCACAAATTACCAAATCTGGTTTG
>JAYUIP010000600.1:0-5262 GCA_043765945.1 Arcicella sp. | reverse complement strand
TATTTTCAATAATCAATACAGTTTATTCCACACTTCCTTATGACCTTTGGCAAAAAGAAAACGAACGATTTTATCATGCTATTTTACATTTAACTTTCACATTATTAGGCACTTATATTCAAAGCGAAATTCACACCGCTGAGGGAAGATGTGATGCTTTGGTACAAACCGATAAATATATTTATGCGTTTGAGTTTAAGATTGATAAAACGCCAAAAGAAGCCCTTGAACAGATTAAAAACAAAGGCTATTTAAAACCTTACCAAGAAAGTGGGAAGGAATTAATTGCCGTTGGGGTTAATTTTTCTAAGCAATTAAAAGGAGTTGAAAGTTGGTTGATTAGGAATGATTTTTAATTATTACACAAATAGTGGACGGCAAATTTATCGTCCACTTTTTTGTTTGGGAGAAATTTGTAGATTTGTACATAAACTGAAATACCAATTTGAAAACAACTCAATACCAAATCATCATCGTAGGGGCAGGCAGTGCAGGAATGTGCTGTGCAATCCGTGCTGCCGAACGTGGAATTCATGTTTTAGTGATTGAAAAAGACAACGTTGTTGGAGGTACTTTACACCTCACGGCGGGTCATTTAAGTGCGGGTGGAGCTCGTCGTCAGAAATTTAAAGACATTGATGATTCTCCACAAAAACATTTTGATGAAGTAATGAAAATTAGTCAAAATACTGCCAATCCTGAAATTGTCAAATTAGCTACAGAACTCGCTCCAAAAACCATTGATTGGTTAGAGGATAATGGTTTTGAATTTGCTCCCGAAACCCCCGCAATTATCTACGGACACGCTCCATACTCAATTCCACGGACTTATTGGGGCAATCAAGACTACGCAGGAGGAAGAATTGCCACGGCTGGAATAACGATTTTTAATACCTTAAAACCACTTTGGGATAAGTACTTTTTGGAAGGTAAAATAACGATTTTATTAGAACATAAGCTGACGAATTTACTTAAAGTTGATAATCGAATTGTTGGAGTAAAAGCCATTAACGATGGAAAAGAAAGCATCTTTCACGGGTTAAATATCGTTTTGACCACAGGAGGATATGCCTCAAATCCTGAGTTTTTTAAACAAGTTACCCCCGACCATCCAAGGTTAATCTCAACGGCAAGAGAAACCTCAACGGGTGATGGAATTATTGCCGCCCAAGCCGTCGGAGCAAAATTCAAAGGGGCAGAAATGCACAATTCAACCTTGGGAGGCATTGAACTTGAACCCATGTCTGGACGTACTGATTTCTGGAAACAATGGGCAAGAGTGTCTAATTCGGTTGATAGAAAACCGAGAGAAATTTATGTAAATGAACAAGCTGAAAGGTTCATGAATGAAGATGAACCAAACCCAGATGTACGAGAAAAAATAGTTCACAAGCAATCTGGACGTAGATTTTGGTTAATTTTTGATGAAATTGCACTTATGTCAGGGGCATCAATAATTCCGCAGTGGACCCAAGAAAAAATTAAAGAAGAATGTCAAAATGAGAAGGCGATGTGGCAAGCGGATTCAATTTCAGCATTAGCTCAAAAGATTGGTTTGAATTTTGATAAATTAAACGAAACGGTTAATAATTTTAATCAGAATTGTGAGAATAAAAGCACTAATGAATTTTGCACAGACTTAACAGATTCAGAAACCGTTTTCCCAATACAAAACGCCCCATTTTATGCCATTTTGACGTATGCTTACTCATTAATTACGTTTGGAGGATTGGCAACAAACAACAAACTACAAGTTTTAAGCGAAGACGAAGAACCAATTGAGGGTCTATATGCCGCAGGCGAAATCATGGGCGTTTCCTCAACCAGTGGCGATGCTTTTTGTGGAGGAATGGTTTTAACACCAGCGTTAAGTTTTGGAAAATATTTAGGCGAAACATTGTAAAAAATTGGAACGCAGATGACGCAGATGCCTTTGGCAACGCAGATTTAAGAGGATTTTATTTTGAGTATATTTAACTGTTTTTTTAAATCTGCGTTGCGAAGCATCTGCGTCATCTGCGTTCCATCACCAACTGAATGATTTATATAGAAGAGCAAGGAACAAGGGATGGATTTCAGGTTGAAGCCGTTCAGATTCCAACGGAATTAAAAATAAAATGGATTGAGCAAGCCGTTGAGGCAGGGGTGAAACGTATTCAAATGTCGTCTTTTGTTCATCCAAAATTGGTCCCGCAAATGGCTGATGCCGAAGCGGTTTGTTTGGGTGTTAATAAAAAAGAAGGTGTCATTTACAGCGGTTTGGTTTTGAATGTAAAAGGTGTTGAAAGAGCCATCAAATCAGGATTAAATCACGTGGCGATTTCGATGTCCGCAAGTGATATGCACAGTCGCAAAAATGCCAACAAATCCATTGAAGAATCATTAATTGAATTTGCACAAATGGCACGAATTGCCAAAGAAGCGGGTTTGACCGTCAGAGGAGGAATTCAATGTGCTTTTGGCTGTCGATATGAAGGTGAAGTTTTTGAGCAATTTGTCATAGATTTAGCCAAAAGCCACCTTGATTTAGGCATTGATGAATTATCGTTGGCAGACTCCACGGGTATGGGAAATCCTGTACAAACAAATAGAATCATGTCGAAAATAATACCATTGGCAGGAAATTTGCCAGTTATTCTACATTTGCACGACACGGAGGGAAAAGGAATTGCCAACATGATTGCCGCCATTGAGTGTGGTGTAAATCATTTCGATACCGCTTTTGGAGGTTTGGGCGGTTGTCCATTTATTAAAGGAGCAACAGGAAATATTGCCACAGAAGATGTTGTTCATTGCCTCCATCAAATGGGCTACGAAACAGGAATTAACAACCTAAAAATGATTGAATTAGCCAAAGAAGTTGAGGTATTTTTAGGAAGAAAATTACCTGGAAAAATGAAAGAAATAAATCAGTTATTTTAATTATTTACCTCTGAGTTGTCAAATAACTAATTACCAGTAACTAATAACAAACCTTGCAAACAATAACTGAAAAAATATTATCAAAACACGCTGGCAAAAAAGTATTTGCGGGTGAATTAGCCGTTGTTACGGTTGATGGAATTATGGCATCTGATACAACTGCCCCTTACGCCATAAAAGCCTTTGAAGAAATGAGTGGAGTGAAATTATGGGATGCCGAAAAATGCACTTTTGTGATTGACCACGCCTCCCCCGCACCCAACGAAAGAATCGCAAATCTTCACAAATTTATGCGTGAATTTGCCTTTGAACAGAAGATTCGTTTGTTTGATGTAGGTGAAGGAATATGCCATCAGTTAATGATAGAACATGATTTGGTTCGTCCAGGTCAAGTTTTTATTGGGGCAGATTCGCATACTTGCACGTATGGTTCACTCAACGCATTTGCAACGGGCGTAGGTTCTTCCGACTTAGCGGCGGTTATGCTTACAGGCAAAATTTGGTTGAAAGTTCCAGAAACAATTAAGGTTATTTATACAGGTATATTACCAAAAAACATTGTTGCAAAAGACTTAATTTTAGCCTTAGAAAAAATATTAGGCATTGATGGAGCAACTTACCAAACTATCGAATTTCATGGTGAAGTTGTTGAGAAATTGAGTTTAGCGAGCCGTATGACTATGGCAAATATGGCAATTGAAATGGGTGCAAAGGCTGGGATTTTTACGCCAATCGGGTTAGAATTACCTTACGAATGGACTCCAACGTTTGCTGATGCCGATGCTAAATATATTCGAACCATCAAAATTGATGTAACAAATCTTAATTCACAAATAGCCTTTCCAAATTCACCTGATAATGTTTATGACATTCAAATAGCCCTTGGAACGCCCATTCAGTTTGCTTTTATTGGTACGTGTACAAATGGACGTTTAGATGATTTACATGAAGTTGCGGATATTTTAAAGAACAAAAATATTGCTCCAGGGGTGAGACTTTTAATTGCTCCTGCGTCCAAACAAGTGTTTATTGATGCCATGAATGATGGAACCGCTCAAATTCTGATGCAAGCAGGTGCAACATTTTTACCTTCGGGTTGCGGACCGTGTGTAGGCTCACATTTAGGCGTTCCTAGCGACGGTGAAACAGTAATTTCATCAGGGAATCGGAATTTTAAGGGCAGAATGGGAAATCCTAATGCTCACGTATATTTGAGTTCCCCTTCCATAGTGGCAAAATCAGCATTAAAAGGCATGATTTCTAACGAATAATATATTAAAATTATACAGTTCTTTAAGGTAATTTTCGTTAGATTTGTAGAACATTTTTCGCATAATTATTTGTTAATTGTAAAATTTCATTCGTTTCCTCACAAAAATTCACAATTACCATAATTATCTGCCAAGAGTATAATCCTTTCAATACTATACAAACAACCATGAAATTTAATAAATTTCTTATCTTCTTTTTGCTTATGTCAAGCCTTTCAAATGCTCAGTATTTGGAATCATCGCCTGACAAAGCTCCCCTAAATTGGTTCAATCTTGACTTTTCTGAAAATGGTGTAAGAGGTATTAGTACCGAAAGAGCTTATCGTGAATTTTTGAATAAAAAGGCTTCAAAAACAGTCATAGTAGCAATTATTGATTCGGGAGTTGATATTAATCATGAAGATTTAAAAGAAAACATTTGGATAAATACCAAAGAAATTCCTGACAACGGAATTGATGATGATAAAAATGGATACATTGATGATATCTACGGATGGGATTTTTTGGGCGGAAAGGATGGAACTGACATTACTCGTGAGACAATGGAAGTTACTCGTGAATTCGGACGTTTGAAACGTATTTATCAATATATTCAAGACATCGCCAGTTTGTCGCTTGCTATGAAAATTGAATATGATTTATACAAGAAATACAAGGCAAAATACGAAGCCAAAGTGCAGGAATTACAAGAACAAGGTCCATTTGTGATTAAATTATACGAGAAATATATTGATTCAAAATTAGTGCTTTCTTCTCATTTAAAAGTTAAAGACATAACAAAAGAAGACCTAAACAAAGTAACCAATAAAGACCCCGAGGACGTTAAAAAAGCCAAAAGAGTCTTTGAATTATTAGAGCAAATTGGTCAAGATGAAGAGAAGTTAAAAGAGGCTTATGAATATTATGATGCTCAGTTCAAATATGGCATCAATCTGTCTTTTAATCCCCGTGGTATTGTTGGTGATGATGTTGAAAATGTGAATGATAAAGATTACGGTAATAACGAAGTAAAAGGACCTGATGCACGGCATGGAACGCACGTGTCTGGGATTGTAGCGGCAAATCGCAA
>JAYUIP010000599.1:0-5270 GCA_043765945.1 Arcicella sp. | reverse complement strand
CTAAATCGGGTCGTTGAATGCCTTCACCACTGGCAACATAAATGACGTTAGGGTTGGACGGAGCCACGGCAATATCACCGACAGAACCCGTTGGTTGGTCGTCAAAAATGGGTTTCCAAGTGCGACCATAATCATTGGTTTTCCAGACTCCGCCATTGTTTACTCCGATATAAAAAACGTTGGGTTGTTGAGGCACACCCACCGCCCCAACCGTCCGTCCGCCACGGTGCGGTCCAATCATTCGGTATTTCATCGAATTGAAAAGATTGGGGTTTAATTGGGCTTGGGTAATGAAATAGAAAGTGCTGAGGAGGAGGGTAAGTAGGAGTTTTTTCATGATTGATGATTTGGGGGATGATTTTATTCAAAGATGATGGTAAGTAACTCTTAGTGAAGCAAATCAAAACCGAATCACCTCATTAAAAATACCTCTTTTCGCTTGCCATTCTTGCACTGCTTTACCTGTTCCTGCTGCCCAGGGACGTATTTCGTGGTCTTTTTTGCGTTGGTAATCAATCAATTCTTCACTGAGAGTTATCTCGCCTTTTGCCCGAACGTGATAAGCAATAATGAGTTGATTCATACGGTGAAATTCGTATAAACCCACAAATTCAACGATTTCGCCATCAAGGTTCAACTCCTCTTTCACTTCCCGCAAAACGCCTTCTTCGGGGGTTTCGCCAGCTTCCAAAAAGCCTGTGATGAGAGCAAACCACTCTTGGGTCCAAGCGGCATTGCGAGCCAAAATAATATCGCCTTCGTGTTCGACGATTGCCGCTACGACGGGCGTTGGATTATTCCAGTAAACGTAGCCACATTCAGCACTTTGGTCGGTGCATTGCAAACGCTCACGGTCGTCTCTAAATTTTAATTCAAGTGGTTTGCCACACTGCGGGCAAAATTTCATTTTCGTCATAGAATAAAATTGAACAAGAGTTTAACGGATTAAAATTTTTGTATTAATATTACGCCAACCACTAAAAACAAAGCTCCGATGATTCTGCCCATAGAAATCTCACGGACGGGAGCATCCAAAATTCCGTAATGATCAAACATAATTGATACTGCCATTTGCCCTGCCACAATTAATCCGAAGGTTAAAGCAACGCCCAAACGAGGCATCAACACAATAACCATACTTACATAAAAAGCTCCCAAAAGCCCCGCAAACCAAACATACCACGGAGCATTTCTACATTGGCTCATCAAATTTAAGGGGATTCGGGCAATGGCGGCATAAATCATTAAGCCAATTAAACCTGTAATAAAAGAGAAAAATGCGGCTAAAACTGGGTGTCCCACAAATTTAGCCATTTTAGTATTTAACCCCGCTTGCGTTGGGAAAACCGCTCCGCACAGGAAAGCTAAGAAGATTAAGAAATACTGCATTTGGGAGGATTGGTTCAATTTTAAATAAAACTCAAATTACGTTTTTTTCTCAAATAATCAACAATCCAATTATCTTTACAATATCATCAATCTAAAATCATAAAAATGAAAAAACAATACTTATTCCTTTTAGCTTTGGCACTTACTTTTTCAATAAATGCCCAAAAGAAAAAGAAGCTCCCACAACTCAACAATTCCACAACTCAACAACTCAATTTTACAACCGCCAGCGAGCGTATGAAGGCTTACGAGCAACGTAAAGCCTTAGAAACCAAATCGTTAGTCAATAATGTAAAATTTCGTTCGATTGGTCCAACCGTGATGTCGGGGCGGGTGGTTGATGTGGATGTTAATAACCAAAACCCAACTGAATTTTTCGTGGCTTATGCTTCGGGCGGACTTTGGAAGACTGAAAATAATGGCATTAGCTTCTCGCCAATCTTTGATAATGAGGCAGTTATGACCATTGGAGACATTGCGGTGGACTGGAAAACCAATGGCAAAACCATCTGGATTGGCACGGGCGAAGCCAATTCTTCTCGCTCGTCCTACGCAGGTGTGGGAATGTACAAAAGCGAAGACGGCGGCAAAACTTGGCAACACAAAGGCTTGGACGAAACGCATCATATCGGCAAGGTAATTTTGCATCCAACCGACCCAAATACGGTCTGGGTAGCGGCTTTGGGTAAACTTTATACGCCCAACAAAGAGCGTGGATTATTCAAAACTTCGGATGGTGGAAAAACGTGGAAACAAACACTTTTTGTGGATGAAAACACGGGAGGCGTGGATTTGTCCATTGATCCAAGTAATTCAAATACCTTATATGCGGGTCTGTGGCATAAGCAACGTAAATCGTGGAATTTTGTGGAATCTGGCAAAACTACGGGCGTTTACAAATCAAATGATGGCGGCGAAACTTGGCAAAATATCACGGGTGAAGGCTCTGGTTTTCCACAGGGTGAAGGCAACGGTCGGGTTGGAGTCGGCATTTCTCCACAGAATCCAAACATCGTATATGCAGTTTTGGATAATCAGAAAAATCGTCCCGATGATGGAAAGAAAAAAACTGATAATGCCTTGAATGCCAAGCAATTAAGAACCATGACAAACGACCAGTTTTTGGCTTTGGAGGATAGTAAATTAACGGAATATTTAGACGAAAAACGGTTTCCCGAAAAATACACCGCCAAAACCTTGAAAGCGGATGTAAAGGCGGGTAAATTTCAAGTGTTGGACATCGTTAAATTTACCGAAAATGCCAACGATGATTTATTCGATACGCCCATTACGGGGGCAGAGGTTTATCGTTCAGAGGATGCTGGAAAAACTTGGAAACGTACGCACAAAGACTATTTAGACTGGGTTTTCAATACCTATGGTTATTATTTCGGAACGGTTTTCGTGGCTCCTGACAATGCTGATAAAATCGTTATTCCTGGATTTCAAGTTATAAAATCAGCCGATGGTGGCAAAACTTTCCAATCTATGAATGCGGATAATGCCCACGCTGACCATCACATTGTTTGGATGAATCCTACCAATTCAAAGCACCAAATTTTGGGTAATGACGGAGGGATTAATATTACGTATGACGATGGAAAAACGTGGTTTAAAGCCAATACACCCGCAGTTGGACAGTTTTATGCCGTGCAAGTGGACATGGCAAAACCGTATAATGTCTATGGTGGGTTGCAGGATAATGGCGTATGGTTCGGACCTTCAACCAACAAGCCTGATTACGATTGGTATGCACAAGGAGCCTATCCTTTTAAGCAAATTATGGGTGGCGATGGTATGCAAATTGCCGTGGATACTCGTGATAATCAAACGGCTTATACAGGCTTTCAGTTTGGTAATTATTTCAAAATCAACACATTAACTGGTTCGCAGAAATATTTGCAAATGCCTCAAGAAATTGGCGAAGTCAAAAATCGTTTCAACTGGCAAAGCCCAATTTTACTGTCAAAACATAATCAAGATGTGGTGTATTTTGGGGGCAATCGTTTTTTTAGAAGTTTGGATAAAGGTGAAACGTGGAAGGCACTTTCAAACGATTTGACAAAGGGTGGAAAAGAAGGCGATGTACCTTTCGGAACAATCTCCTCGATTGACGAATCACCTTTAAAATTTGGTCTTTTGTACGTTGGAACGGACGATGGTTTTATTCATATTTCAAAGGATGGTGGCTATACTTGGACAAAGATTTCGGACGGTTTACCACAGAATCTTTGGGTGAGTCGGGTGAGTGCTTCCAACCACAACGAAGGAACGGTTTATGTATCGCTGAATGGTTACAGAGACGACCATTTTGCGGCTTACGTTTATCGTTCGGATGATTACGGACAGACTTGGCAAAAATTGGGCGAAGACCTCCCGACCGAAGCCGTGAATGTGGTGAAAGAAGACCCTAAAAATCCAAATTTGTTATACGTTGGCACAGATCACAGTTTGTACATTTCCTTGAATAAAGGAAAATCATTCATGCGTATGTCGGGCGATATGCCAGCGGTGGCGGTACATGATTTAATCGTGCATCCACGTGATAACGAGTTAGTTGTGGGTACGCACGGACGTTCGATTTACATTGCTGACGTTAATTTAATTCAACAATTAGCGGATTCTTTAATGGACAAAAATTTGCATTTATTCACGATGAAGCCTATTAGTTTGAATCCACGTTGGGGAAGAGTTGATGCATCAAGAAAATATGATGAGCCTGAAAAAAGAGAATATCAAATTCCTTATTTCACCAAAAATTCGGGAAAAACGAAAGTAAGCGTTTCAACCGATAAGGGCTTGATTTTAAAAGAATTAACGGATGATAATGAAGCAGGAATTAACTACGCCATGTGGGATTATACTGTCAGTCCATCGATGGTGAAAGATTACGAAAAATATTTAAATGATACGAAGAAAAAAGACGAAAAAGCCATCGTTTTGGAAGAAAGTGAAGACAAGCAATTTTACATCAAATCGGGTAAATACAAAGTTGTTTTCGAGACAAATGGCACAAAATTAGAGCAATCTTTTGAAATAAAAACACCCGAAAGACGCTCACGAAGAATGGCGATTCCATCGGCAATTTCCTCGCCTGGGGAGTTTGAGGAATGGTTTGAAGAGAGTGGATTTGAGGGGAAGAAGTAAAACAACGAGGGCTGATGAAGTAAAATTCATCAGCCCTTTTATCTATAATTCAGTTTATATTACAAACGCTTCAAAATCTCCTCACCAATCGCATCCGTACCTAAAATCATCTCTTTTGGGGTGTCTTTTGTGGCAATGTCGCCCGTGCGGAAACCTGCTTTCAAAACGCCATCAATTGCCGCAATAATGGCTTCTGATTCTGCTTTTAGTCCGAAAGAAATATCTAATAACAGAGCTGCCGAAAGTACCGAAGCCATGGGATTTGCTACGCCTTTTCCTGCAATATCATGCCCAGAACCGTGGATTGGCTCATAAACACCCGTGCTATCGCCAATTGAGGCAGATGCCAACATTCCCATTGAACCCGCAATTTGTGAGGCTTCATCCGTCAAAATATCTCCGAATAAATTACCCGTTACCACAACATCAAATTGAGTTGGGTCTTTGATTAACATCATCGCACATGAATCCACAAACTGGTGTGTTACCGTTACTTCTGGATAATCTTTAGCAACTTCTTGTACAGTTTCTCTCCATAAACGGCTGGATTCCAATACGTTAGCTTTATCAACTGACATGAGTTTCTTTCCACGAGTCATGGCGGCATCGAAGGCTTTACGGGCAATACGTTCTACTTCGTATTTGCTGTAAATCATGGTGTCGTAAGCGGTGTTTCCTTCATCTATTCTTTCTCTTTTTCCGAAATACACATCACCCGTCAATTCACGGAAGAA
>JAYUIP010000598.1:0-5271 GCA_043765945.1 Arcicella sp. | reverse complement strand
TTTGCTGGAAAAAAGGTTCTTATCCCATTTTTCATCCTCAACCCGATTATAGTGAGCAAGACCCCGAACAGATATTTATTACCACCTTATATATTCTTAAAAATCTATTGAATGAACATATTCATCCGAAGAAATATAAAGTGAAAGCAATCTGTTTTAGTTCGTCGATGCACAGCGTGCTACCAGTGGATAAAAGTGGTAATCCGCTTGGCAATGCCATTATTTGGGCGGATAATCGTGGGGCAAAAGAAGCAGAAATCTTAAAAAAATTGCCCCAAAATGAGAGCATTTATCATGCGACTGGAACGCCGATTCATCCGATGTCACCGTTAATAAAAATCACTTGGCTCAAAAATCATGACCCAGAAAGATTTACTAAAACTTATAAATTTATATCTGTTAAAGAGTACGTAATCAAACAATTAACGGGCGAGTATGTAATTGACCACAGCATTGCCTCCTCAACGGGACTTTTTGATATTCATAAACTTAAATGGCACCAAGAATCACTTGATTTTGCTGGGATTTCTACCGACCGACTTTCAGAACCTGTTTCGGTTTTTAATGATGATTTAATATTGAAAAAAGAGTATTGTGTGACCTTGGGTTTATCACAGAAAACAAAATTAATCATCGGTTCAAGTGATGGATGTTTGGCAACATTAGGTGCGGGAATAATTGGCGAAGGAAAAGCCACCATCACCATTGGTTCAAGTGGGGCAGTGAGGGTTGCGGGCAGAGAAGTTTTACAAGATGAAAAGCAACGATTTTTTAATTATTTATTAACGGAAGGCTATTACATTTCGGGTGGACCAACTAACAATGGAGGCGTAGTTTTTGAGTGGTTCGCAAGGCAATTTGGTGACTTTTCAGAAGGCTTAGAATTTGAAGATGTTTTAAATGATTTGTTCAAAATTGCCTCTCAGGTGAAATCAGGGGCAGAAGGATTGCTTTTTTTACCCTATTTATTAGGAGAAAGAGCACCGCTTTGGAATGCAAACGCTCGTGGAATGTATTTTGGATTGAACATCAATCACGAACAAAAACACTTCGTTCGGGCAACCTTAGAAGGAATTTTATTTGAGATTTACAGCATCGGAAAAATATTGGAAACGCATCGAAATTTTGAGGATATTTACATTAACGGAGCTTACGCTTCCCTGCCTTTATGGACGCAAATATTAGCGGATATGTACGGTAAAACGGTACATATTAACGATAATCGTGATAGCGTGGCGATGGGTGCAGCCTTATTGGCATTCACAAAATTGGGCGTTTACAGTAATTTGGAGGAGGCAGCCGCTACCGTAAAATCAATTGAAACGTATCAGCCAAATCTCAAAAATCATGATAACTACATGAAATACTTTAAGATTTTTGAAAGATTAAGCAACAAACTTTATGAGGATTTTGAGGAAATTGTTTTGTTACAGCAAGGTCTTTAACTGGGGATTATGTTGTAGGGGCGTATCGCATACGCCTCGTTATACCAATGTGGGCGTATGCGATACGCCCACACCTATTGCAATTTTGGATTCTCCAAATGTCGAGTGGCATCTCGTTTAGTTTTTTTATCTAAATTTTTCTGTAAAGCCTCCGTTAAATTAATACCCGTTTGATTCGCAAGACAAATTAATACGAAAAGCACATCAGCCATTTCGTCCCCTAAATCTCTGTTCTTATCCGATTCTTTTTCTGATTGTTCGCCATATCGTCGGGCAATAATTCTGGCAACTTCACCGACTTCTTCCGTGAGCATTGCCATGTTGGTTAGTTCATTAAAATATCGAACACCAACAGTTTTAATCCATTCATCAACGGTTTTTTGAGCTTCTTCTATGGTCATTTTGATTGATTGTTTTGCTGAAATAACTACCCATGAAACCGCCAAATAAGCATGGCAAGGGCGAAATGTAAGTTATAAATTCAAAGACTGAATATTTTATGGGCATCAAATTACTCATTTTACAAACGTAAAATCCAACAAAAATGCTTCCTGCCAATTGCAACGCAGAAATCCAGCCTTTCTGTGGTTGTAAATATCCCAACATAAAAGCACCTAAAAAAAGGAATAATAAAAGAATGTGAATGCCATCACTTTGAAAATTGATGGCAACAATAATGACAGCGAAAACGATGGTTAAAAGTGAGTTACGAATCATATTTTATTTTTTGAATCCAGGATAATTGTTACGGGTCCATCGTTGATTAACGATACCTTCATATCCGTCCCAAATTCACCCATCTGGATGGATTTCCCTGAGTCTTTTTCTAATTGAAGAATCATTTTTTCATACAAAGGAATGGCGATTTCAGGTCGAGCCGCTTCTAAAAAACTCGGTCTATTTCCTTTCTTGGTACTGGAATAAAGCGTGAATTGACTGATTAAGAGAACATTACCATTAACAGAATTCAAATCTAAATTCATTCGACCGTATTCATCTGAGAAAATTCTCATACCCACGATTTTCTTGGAAAGCCATTCAACGTCTTCTTGTGTGTCTGTATGAGTGACACCTAAAAGTACGACGAAACCCACTTGAATTTCTCCTTTAATTATGCCATTAATTTTGACCGAAGCCTCTGAAACTCTTTGAATAATTGCTATCATTTTTGTAATAGAAAATAAACAATTAACAGATAAACCCCATAACCCAAAAGGTCATTCGTAATGGTAATAAATGGACCCGAAGCAATGGCTGGATTGATATTAAATCTGTTAAGTATTAATGGTGTAACTGTTCCCATTAATGATGCTAACATTACGATTGAAAATATTGATAATGAGACAGTTAATGCAAGTGCTGCCTCTATATTACCTACTAATAATGAACCTCCGAATGCAAAAAATCCAGCAATAGAAGCATTAAATAAAGCAACTTTTATGACCTTCAAAAGTCGTTCACCCAATGGTGTATCAATACCCGATTTATCCGATAAACTCTGGACGATAATCGAAGACGACTGAATTCCAACATTTCCCCCTGTCGAACCAATCAAAGGAATAAAAAATGCAAGGGCAGGAATCGCTTTTAACATATCATCAAAATTGGCAATCAATTTTGCTGCTAAAAAGCTCCCACACATTCCCCCAATTAACCACGGTAAACGTGAACGAACTAATAGCCAAATACTATCATCTTCTTCAACGTCTTCTGAAATACCCGTCATGGCTTGGGCATCTTCTTGAGCCGATTCCGTGATAAAATCTACCACATCATCAATGGTAATTCTACCCAATAATCGCCCTTGAATATTCACAACTGGCACGGCATCCAAATCATATTTTTGCATGACATCCGCCACTTCTTCGCCCGTTGCGGTGGTTTTTACGGAAACTATATCATCCGTATAAATATCAGCAATTTTTGACCCTTTTTTTGCTAAAATAATCTTTTTCAAAGAAACCCGACCTTGCAAAATAATATCATCATCAACCACATAAACAGCATTCACATTTTCAACGTCTTCTGCTTGCCTTCTAATCTCCTCAACGCACTCAGTTACAGACTGTTTAATGTTAATTTTGATTAATTCTTTTTGCATTAAACCACCCGCAGAATCTTCGTCGTAATGCATCAAATCATTAACAAAACGAGCCTGTTCTTTGTCTTTCAGTAAGCCAATAATATCTTCTGAAACGTCTTTTGGTTGTTCATTTAATATATCAACGGCATCATCAGAATCCAACAAATCAACGTATTCAGCAATTTCTTGGGGTGTAAAATTTTTAAGGAATTTTTTACGGTCGTCTGTATCAAGGTTAGTGATAATTTCTGCCCCTAATTTCTTATCTAATAATCTTACTAAATAATGGGATTCTTCACCAGTCAATTCATACAAAATATTGGTTATATCTGCGGGATATAACTCATCCATTTCAGTAAGAATAAATACGTTATCTTGCTGATTTATAGCACTTTGCAATGTTTCGATATACTCCTTTGTTAATTCAAAAGGTGTAAGTTCGAAGGGTTGATTGGTGATTTGCTCCATAAGTTTAAAGTATTAAATGTTGTTCTAAATAAATTTTATTGACTATAAAGTCTCCTCCATCCAATCATCAATTTGCTTACTTTCATTGTCAAAGTTAACGCCAATCCCTACAATCTTTTTACCCGAATTTTGATATTTCAAAGCGTATTTTCTGGTTTTAATCTGGTCGATTCCTTCTCGTACGGTTTTATTAAATTTGAATTCAAAAATAAAAATATCCCCTGGCGTTTCCACAACGGCATCCGCCCGACCTTGTAAAGAGTGTACTCGGGCGGCGTTCCGCTCGCTGTTAATTAACATTGCTAAGTAACTGAAAATCAGGTGAATCAATCCATGATAAAGTCCTTCTGATTGTTTCAGATAGGTTTCAGATGGTAAATCTGCCAAAATAGAATTGATGATGATTTTGACGGTTTCTAAATCTTTTTCAAGAAATGCTTTGTTCAAATCCCGCATGATTCTTCCTGTATTGGTGCGATGTGGGTTTCGTGCCAAATCACTTATCAAAAATTGATACATACTTTCACGGATCTCTTTATTGGGATAGTCCAAGACCATTTCACCCGTCATTACGTCAATTTCTTTGACGGTTAGATAGCCCGTTTGAAAAAGTAGGGGTATTAGTTCAATGTTATCAAGGTCAAATTTGTCTGAAGTAATGCTATCAACTACCGTATTTTCTACATTGTACAACACCTCTGTTCGCACTTTATCAACCAAAAAACGTGGACTATCCGTAGAAAACCAAAAATTACGGAATACTTTTTGGTCTAAAAAGTTAAGCGTTCCAAAGGGGTTATAAACTTTATTAATACCATCCCAAGAAAAGCCATTGTACCAAATCTTCATTAGCCGTATCAATTCCTCTCTTGCTAAATTTAATGAAACTTCTATTTCTTGTAAATAATCATCAAAATACAGTTCAATTTCCATCTGAGTATAACCAACCAATGTTGAAAATTCTGCATTAGATGTAATATCTCGAAGATTATTCAAATGTGAAAAAATGGACACTTTTGAAAATTTAGAAATACCCGTAATGAAAACCAATTCTAAATATTCGTCTGCATTTTTTAATACACTATAAAAACCTCTTAAAGTATCTCTATTTTTCTCTCCTTGTGTAAGATTGCTCACCTCTAAGTAGTCGATGATTGGCTTGTCATATTCATCAACTAAAAATACTACTTTACCCAATTTATGATAAAGTTATTCTATTAAATTTTTAATAAAATGTTAATATTATCTTCTATTAACTCTACACCAAAGTTTTTT
>JAYUIP010000597.1:0-5274 GCA_043765945.1 Arcicella sp. | reverse complement strand
AGCGTATTTTTGAGCGTGATAGGCTCACCTTCACATATTTTGATGGGAATATTATTTGTAGCAGTGGCAGAACCTCCACCGTGACTTCTAACGGCAATTTTGGTTCCGTTAATACTAAATTCTCCTGCAATTGGTTCGGAAGTGTTCTCAATTTTACAACCTTGTCCTTGTGCAAAGGTCGCTTCTGAAAGACAAGCCCAAACAACAATGCCAGTTAACACGGTTGTTATGTTTCGTATAATCCTATTCATATTTTATGGGTATCATTCCCCTCCAGTTCGCACAGAAAATTGCAGTAAATCATTCAAAAAAACATTTTGATGATTTAATAAACTTCATATTAATCTGAACGAAAACCTTAGGCTTTTTTACATGGGTTATCAGAAAAAACTGTGCAAAAATTGTGCTAAGATTTATAAAACTGTTTTTCAGAGCGTAGAAAACCGTTAAAAATTTGTTGGTTGCATAATGATAAGCTATTAACGTGCCAAATCGTAAAGCAAGAAATTTAGGAAGGGAATAGTAATTAAGAAGAAAGGAATCGTTGTAATTAATTTTGATGTAAATATACGATTTAAAACAAGAATTGCAAATGTATTTTGAGCTAATGTTATAATAATCAGTTAGTTGCAAAAAAAATGCCAGATTATATTTTTGGTTATTAAAATTTCACTAATTGAGATTTTATGAGGGTTAGGAACAAAAGTCCTTAACTTTGTATTGTAAATGTGTAAAGGTTTCATTTAGTAAAATGCCATTACGATAAATACTTAAAAAAGCTCAATCAATATTTACGAGCTTAACACTTTTAAAATGTCAAATATAAAATTAGATACCATTGAGGAAGCCATTGAAGCTGTCCGTCAAGGAAAAATAATCATTGTTGCCGATGATGAAGACCGTGAAAACGAGGGAGATATGATTTGTGCCTCCGAGGCAATGACTCCAGAATTAGCCAATTTTATGATTCGTGAAGGGCGTGGTTTAATGTGTGTTTCTTTAACGGAGGAACGATGTGCAGAGTTAGGTTTATCAATGATGGTAGGTTCTAATACGGCAACTCACGAAACGCCCTTTACGGTTTCTGTCGATTTATTAGGGCAAGGGTGCACCACAGGAATTTCTGCCCAAGATAGGGCGAAGACTATTTTATCCTTAGTGAATGAAAATACAAAACCCGAAGACCTTGGTCGTCCTGGACATATTTTTCCTTTGAAAGCCAAAAAGGAAGGGGTTTTGCGAAGAATTGGACACACAGAAGCCGCCATGGATTTTGCAACCTTGGCTGGTTTTAAATCATCGGGGGTTTTGATTGAGGTTTTGAAAGATGACGGCTCAATGGCTCGTTTACCAGACTTACGTGAAATTGCTGATAAATTTGACCTTAAATTGGTGACAATCAAAGACTTAGTTGAATATCGTTTAAAACACGAAAGTCTGATTAAGCGTGAAATTGGTGTTGATTTACCAACCGAATTCGGACATTTTGATTTAATTGCGTTTAGGCAAATTAATACTGGCGATACGCATTTAGCCTTAATTAAAGGTTCGTGGGAGAAAGACGAAGCGGTGATGGTGCGTGTGCATAGCTCTTGCGTTACGGGAGATATTTTTGGTTCTTGCCGTTGCGATTGTGGCGGGCAACTTCATCAAGCCATGCAAATGGTTGAAAAAGAGGGAAAAGGAATTATTTTGTATATGTTTCAAGAGGGGAGGGGCATCGGTTTGATTAATAAATTGAAGGCTTATAAACTCCAAGAAATGGGACGAGATACGGTGGAAGCAAATTTGGAATTAGGTTTCAAAATGGATGAAAGAGATTATGGCGTTGGAGCTTCAATTTTGAGAGATTTAGGGGTAAGTAAGCTCCGTTTAATCTCAAATAATCCTAAAAAAAGAGCCGCTTTATTGGGTTATGGTTTAGAGATTGTGGAGACGCTTCCGATTGAAATTGCTTCAAATCCTCACAATGAGAAGTATTTAACCACAAAGCGTGATAAAATGGGACATAACATTTTAAGAACTGCGAAATTTGAGTAAAATATAAATCATAAATAGTTTATAGTTTTCTTCGTAAATTCATGCCTACTTCTATTCAATAGAAATAAGCATGAATTTTTTAATTATCTGATTTTCAGAACTTTATGCTAATTTAACTATGAATGGTACGAAATTTGTCTTACCATCAACAACCATCAATCAAGCCCTAATGTCTAAAAGAATTACTTCCTTTCTAAAACTGATTTTTTTGAATAAAAATATTTTTTTAACGCTGGCAATTGCCGCCTTTGGATTAGCAATTTTAATGTTAATCATCACTAAAAAAGGACCTGTTAGTGCCATTGAGGACAAGTATTTATATGATATTCAAACCAAAATCCATGATGAAATCAAGGCTTCTAACGAAGACTTAGCCAAGGTTATAACACTTGTTTCTCAATCAAAAGACACCACATTTGTTCATCTCAAAACGCCAACAGTTTATCCTTATTTTATTTTCAAAAACGGACGATTAGTTTTTTGGTCTGATTATAGGTTTGTACCTGAATATCAGTTAGTTGAAGGCAACTATAATTTAAAATCAGTCATTACAACCCAAGGTAAATTTGTGGTTAATCGCCGTTTAGTTATTGGTACTCCCGATAACTTTGAAATATTTTCGATGGTAACGCTCTACCGTCAATATGATTCAGAAAGCACTCATCTAAAAACCAGTTATAACACAACAATTTTCACTTCCGACCCACAGCAAATTGACACTTCTCCTGTGGCTGCAACGCACTTAAATATGTATGCAGAAACAAAAGAATTTTTATTTTCAGTTACTCCCTTGAAAGCCGATAACCTCAAAAATCAATCAATTCCAGAAAATGTAATTATTTTGGGACTTTTGAGTATGTTTTTTTTAGTGGTATATCTTTTAGCTTGGATTTGGTTTTTAAATAAAACGCATCATTATGGAAAAGGATTTTTATTGTTAATGGGCTATTTTATTCTTTTCAGAGCCATCATGCTTTTTTATAACATTCCGTTTATTTTCTATGAATCTGATCTTTTCAACCCAAAATTTTATAACTCCTCCTTTATAACTCCTTCGCTTGGAGATTTCATTTTAAACCTTATTATAATTATTATCTTGTTGATTTATTTGGTAAATTATTACTACAAAATGCAACGGTATTTTTGGTTATTACATTTGCCAAGTCAAGTAAAAAAAATAATTTCAGTCATCGTAGTTCTCATAAGTTTTGTTGTTTTTCAAGGTTTTTATCGTCAATTACTTAATATTTACGAAAAATCATCTTATCAATTAGATATTTCAATGAGCATAGATTTCTTGAATAAATCCTTGAAATTATCTTCAATAATTGCCTTCGTTTTAATTTCAATTGTTTATTTTTTGGCAACACACTTGCTAATTAATTTACTGATAAAACTAAATCGTACAACGTCTCAATGGGCAATTTTATCACTGTTAATTGGATTCTTAATTTGGAGTATTTTTGTTATTGTTATGTTCAATGAAAATATCTTCTTATTGCTTCTACATGGGTTATTTGTGAGCATATTGTTGTTCACTAAGTTGCCCAAATATTTCTATACATTTCGTTATCAAACGTCAATTTATTTCTTTATAGGAGCTTTAACTTGTGCTGGATTAGGGACTTATGTTGTTTATAGTCAAGCTATTAGAAAAGATTTTGTTCAAAAACAGCAATTCGGTAAAAAGTTTTTAGCTGAAAATGATGAGATTGGAGAATTCAAATTAAGTAAAGCAAACGTTGATATTAGTAAAGATTCGATGGTGAAAGTATTGATAAAGTCCGCTCTTCTTCCCCGTGAACAAGTGCAAGGTTATATCAGAAAAACACTTTTAGATATTTATTTTGATTACTACGATACGGAGGTTTCGGCTTTTGATGTGAATGGAAAATCGTTGGATAATGTGTTGGATGCTCAGAGTTTTCAAGCCTACGAAGACCGATACAAGATGCCAAAATATCAAACCGATTATAACAATATTTTCTTTATAAACGATGCTTCAAATAGCTATCAAAAACAATATATTGACTTTATTCCACTGTTGAATAAAGATAATAAATCGGTGGGTTATGTTATCATTGACCTCAAAAAACGTAGTGATGCAACCCGTGATGCCGCACTGTCAGATTCGCCTACGAGTGGGGAGGAACAATTGGAAGCTGGAAATTATGGATATGCCGTTTATGAGAATGGAAAAATAATTAAAACGGGAGGGAAAAGTTATAATTATGAACGTAAAATGCCGCTTAGTTTGGTTGAGGGCAAGCAAATTAGTGAAATTGGAATTATTGATAATGGGTATAATCACGTGGCAACCGTTAATAAAAACGGAAGAAAAATTGTGGTTTCTTCTGAAAAAATTAGCCTTCCAACGATTTATTCAAATTTCTCATTTCTGTTTCTAACCTTAGTAATTACCATTATTTTTGTCGTATTGATGTATGCAATTCGCTATGGTTTTTCTAATTTGAACGTCAACTTTGCCACTAAAATTCAGATATACTTGAACGTTGCATTCTTATTACCGCTTATTTTAGTGGTGGGTATAACGCTTCAAATTATTGGAACCAAATTATCTGAAAGTCAAAAACAATCCTATATTTCTCAAACTGAAAATACTGGCATTAGTCTTTTGCCAGCCGTTGATAGATACGTACAAGGCAAAATGAGTAAACAGTTTTTGACCGACACGCTTAAAAATATTTCGACAAATGCTAAAAAATACGTGAGCGTTTTTGATGTGACGGGAAGATTATTAGCAACAAATAAAGAGTTAAGTTACGAAACTGGAATTGTTTCAACTTACTTAAACCCAGAGGCTTACATCAGAATTGTGGAAGAAAAAGAACACAATGCCATCATTCCTGAAACGATGGGCAATTTGAACTTTATGGGGTCATACGTTGGCATAAATTCAACTGATGGAAAATTAGCGGGTGTTGTTAACATTCCTTTTTACGATTCAAAAGTTTCAAACGAACAAGAAATTAGTGAAGTGATTGGGTCGTTACTCAATACTTTTACAACCATTTTCTTAGGATTATTATTGCTATCATACTTCGCTTCAAATGTTCTGACAGTTCCTTTAAGGCTGATTACCAATAAGTTACGAAAAATAGATTTAAGTAAACCCAATGAACCTTTGGCTTGGCGGTCAGATGATGAAATTGGTGTTTTGATTAAAGCCTACAACGATATGTTGGTGAAATTGGACGAATCGAAAGTGGCTTT
>JAYUIP010000596.1:0-1809 GCA_043765945.1 Arcicella sp. | reverse complement strand
AAAATATATGAAAAAACCTCATCCATTTAGACTTTTTTATTTCCCGATGCTCAATGTGGTAACGACTTTTACGTTCCTGCTGATGCTTTTAATTTCATCAAATTTGTTCTCACAAAATGATAAAAAAATTACGGGAAAAGTAGCCGATAGCAAAGGTGAAACAATTCCAGGGGCATCTGTAAAAATCAAAAATACTACCATTGGAATTGCGACAGATGTTGATGGAAATTTTGCTTTGAATGGTCCTGATAATGCCATTTTAGTGGTTACATCAGTTGGTTTTGATGAGCAAGAAGTTGCCGTAAATGGTCGTACTGAAATCAATATCGTGATGAAAACCAATTCCAAAGAGCTACAAGAAGTGGTTGTAATGGGTTATGGTTCGCAACGAAAAGTGGACATCACGGGGGCAACTGCCAGTGTGAAAGGAGAAGAATTGGTGAAACAGCCAGTTTTAACCGCAACGCAGGCAGTCCAAGGAAAAATGGCGGGGGTACAAATTATTAACAACGGACAACCTGGCACATCACCCGTTGTAAGGATTCGTGGAACGGGAACGGCGTTGGCAGGAACGGCTACTTTGTTTGTGGTTGATGGCGTTTTGACGGATGATATTTCCAACATAAACACGGCTGATATTGTCAATTTAGACGTTTTGAAGGATGCCTCGGCAACCGCAATTTACGGTTCTCGTGGAGCAAATGGCGTTATTATCATTACTACCAAAAAAGGAGCAATTGGTGATTTAAAGGTTAATTATACGATGAATGCGGGCGTTAGAAGTGCCGCAAAATTGGTAAAAATGGCAAATGCCGAAGAGTACGCTAATTATGTGAGTGCCGCTTCTGGAAATATTATTTCGCCTGGCACGACTTCAACCAATTGGTATAATCAAATTTTAAGAAATGCTTTTCAACAAACACACAACATTTCGCTTTCGGGTGGTAATGAAAAATTAACCTATTTCATCAGTGGAGGCTATTTGTCGGATGAGGGAATTGTGATTGGGAATAAATATGACCGCTACACAATTCGAGCGAATAATGACTTTACAGTTTCTAATAAAATCAGAGTTGGTATTGTTTCATCTTATACCTCCTCCACAAATCAGAATGTAAATTTGGGTGCCGCTTACAATGATGCTTACCGTGCCGCACCGATAATTCCGAGTATTGTTAATGGAAAATATGGCAATACTTCGGTCTATCAAAACGTGGGGAATCCCATCTTGGATATTCAAAATGCGGATGATAAAACCTTGGAAAATCGCTTGCAGGGCAATTTTTACGTAGAATACAAACCGATTGAGTGGCTAACTTTTAGGAGTGGAATTGGAGGAGATTGGGTAAATCAGAATCAACGAGTTTACGGAAGACAATTCAATAATGACACCACAACGTTCATTACGCCAGGCGGAAATCAGCGAAACCCAAATAGCACTTTAAGCAATTATTCGAATAAAAATTTCCGTTGGACTTGGGATAATACGGTTACTTTCAATAAAACTTTTGATAAACATACGTTCACTATTTTGGCTGGTACAACTGCCGAACAATACACCCAAAGTTTTCTGAGAGCATACAGAAGAGACATTCCTGCCGACCCAAATCTATGGTATATCGGAACGGGAAATGCCAATACTTCAACCAATGACGGCGGTGGTGACAAATGGGCGAGAAACTCATACATCGGTCGTTTAAACTATAATTTTAACGATAGATATTTGTTAACGGCAACCTTTCGAGCGGATGGAAGTTCTCGTTTTCCTTCTGTAAATCGTTGGGCATATTTCCCTTCATTTGGTGCGGG
>JAYUIP010000595.1:0-1811 GCA_043765945.1 Arcicella sp. | reverse complement strand
ATATCTAAATCTATGGCAGCTTGCAAGAGCATTTTGCCCAACTGTCCACCACCTAACAAGCCTAATTTTTGCATTTTTTTTATTAGGGGTTAGGGATTAGGAATTAGGAATTAGGGATTGGATATAAAAGTTTTTTGGGAAATATTAAACACTTTTATTTTATTTTAAAAGTGTTTAATTGCTAATCCCAAATCTCACATAATCCCCCTATCTCCTAACCCCCAACCCCTAAACCCCAATTTATTTTTCCAAAATTACCTCAAATTCTCTAAACCTTCTTAAATTTGCAGAATAGAATTAATTAGCGAATCATTTTCGCTTCGTAAATAAGATGAAAAAAGTATTAAATACACGTTTTTTGATAATCTCAGGAATGATTTTGTTAGCCGCAATCAGTCGCTTTTTACCAATTGCGATGCCTTCGATGGCTAATTTTTCGCCCGTTGGTGCAATGGCATTGTTTGGAGGTGCTTATTTTGCGAAAAAACAATGGGCATTTATTGTTCCGATGATTGCCCTTTGGCTATCAAACTTAGTGTTAAATAACGTTTTTTACACAGAATATTACCCAACGTTTTCTTTCGGTTTTGAATTGGCAGTCTTCGTAAGTTTTGCCTTGGTCGTAGCCATCGGAATTGTCGTTTTGAAGAAAGTGAATATTGTCAACTTATTGACAGCCAATATTTTAGGAACGATTGGCTTTTTCTTAATTTCTAACTTTTTCGTATGGGCGGGAGGGAAGATGTACCCACAAACGTTGGATGGATTAGGAATGTGTTTCACGATGGGGCTTCCGTTTTTGAAAAATACCTTGTTGAGCAATCTTTTATTTTCAGCCGTGATGTTCGGAACATTTGAATATTTCAAAACGCAGGTGAAGGAATTAGCCGTTGTTCGTTCGTAAAGAAAATATTATTTCATTGGAAAAGCCTGTAAATCTCAAAATTTGCAGGTTTTTTTGTTTTACTAATTGAAACAGCAAAATCATAAATAACGTTAGGGACATATAAAAATCATAAACCTACAAAATTATGCTCCTCCAATCAAAGGTTCTTTGGTGGTTATTTAATCTCAAAGCCGCTTCCACAAATTGCACGCCCGAAGCCCGAATAGAGGGTTTCAAAAATAGAGGTCACTTTTTTACCGTTTCTCAGCCCGTCAAAATATCTCCCAAAGTAAAGGAATGTTCGGGTATGGTTGCCACGGCAAAGGATTCTACTTTTTGGGTTCATAGCGATGGAGGAAATAAACCTGAAATTTTTGAAATTGACAGAAAGGGAAAATTACTAACAACCTTACCGCTCCCAAAAGCAAAAAACATAGATTGGGAAGAAATTACTCGTGATGAAAATGGAAACATTTATATCGGAGACTTTGGGAATAATGCCAACAACCGCAAAGATTTAACCATCTATAAATTTCCAGAAAATCAGCCCGATAAAATGGAGACAACTACGTTTAATTACGCTTACCAGAAACAATTTCCGCCCACAAAAAGTGAGTTAAATTATGATTGCGAAGCATTTTTTGCTTTGGGCGATAGCTTATATTTATTCACAAAAAATCGAGGAAATAAGGCAGTGCGAATGTACACTTTACCGACCAAAGCGGGCAATTATTCAATCATTCACAAAGACGATATTTTCATTAAAACGATGGTAACGGGTGCGGCAATAAGTCCCGATAAAAAGACGTTTGCCTTATTAACCTATGGGAAAGTGTTTTTGTTTGGTATTGATAACCAGCAAGTTAACTTTAAAAAACCCATAGATTGCTTCAAATTTGCCCATAAACAAGCCGAAGCCATTGTG
>JAYUIP010000594.1:0-5280 GCA_043765945.1 Arcicella sp. | reverse complement strand
CAAAAGTTATACTTCTCCGAAGTAGTGTAGTAGAAATTACTTCGGAGGAATACAACCTTTGTAGAAATAAAGGTAGAGGATATAATAGCATCGGAGATACTTAACTTTTGCGTAACATCAGTTATTTATTTTAAACCACCTACTACAATTCAATCTCCTCCCCTTCTTTCAAAGGTGGAATTTGAATAGATGCAAAAACAGCATCAATGTGAGCAGCATATTCAGCGGTATCGTCAATAAAAAATTCAAGTTGAGGCACAATACGAACTTGATTCTTGATCTTATTACCCAAAATACCTCTAATTACTTTCGTTTTTTCACGAATATCTTGCAATAATCCTGGCTTGTCATTGGTGAGCATAAAACTCAAGTACGTGCGAGCAATGGATAAATCAGGAGTCATTTTCACATCTGCAATTGTTACAAAGGCGTTCCCGAAGGTATTTTTCATATCTTTCTGAAAAATTTCGCTCAAATCTTGCATAATTAACTTAGCGAACTGTTGTTGTCTTTTCGATTCCATTTTATTAACACAGAATAGGTTTATTTATACCTTCTTCTGTTTTTGTACGTTTTTAATTTACAAATTTCGGGATTATTTTCTTAAACCCTGCATTTTTATCTTTCCCACCCATTTTATTTAAGAAAATTAATATTTCAAATCAAATTAAATATTGCCAATTTATGAAACTTACAAGAGCCTCAAAATTTCAAAAATCTTTCAAACTATTACTTTCAACCAGTTTTTTGTCAGTAACATTCCTTTGTTTTCAATGCGTTACGGAAAAACCCGTTGCCCAAACTACCAATAAAGCAAAACCTCCCATTGCAGAAAAGAAAATTGAACCACAGGGACTTGCCTTAAAAACGGAAATTAGTTACAAAGGTTCAGCGGATGCCGTCACAAATTTTCCTCCAACTTTAAGCACCATACCCGTTGAACGTAGTAATGATACATTTTCGCCTAATTTGTTTCCGAACGTAGCCTATTCAACTTCATTTAATAAGGACTTAGGATTTTATTTACCCAACTGGATTGTGACTTTGCAGACTTCTTTATCCAAAGTTTACAAACAAAAACGTATTCCATTAAGAAGCCGTGGAATTTGGGGTTCTTTGGACTGGAAAGAGCATACTAATGAAGGGAGTGATTGGAATTTTTTTATTGACCCTGAAAAAGGACGAGCCTATCCAAATAATTTCAACACTCGCAAATCAGTGAATATGAACACATTTTCATCGGCTCTACCGATTGAAAAAAGAATACAATCGGGTGACGTTGATTTGAATAATTGGGATACAAAATCGGAAAATGATTTAGCAAAAATGGGTCAAGAATTAGCTCGTTCAACGGAATTTGGCGACTATTTTGTGCCTGGTAAACAACGACTCGGACTCGTGAATTTTGACTGGGAAAATAATTATGAAAACGGCTCAAATCCCCGAAAGGCTCTACGATTTATCAAATCCGTTTGTGATAATTTGCAAGGAATTTTTCAGGCAATGTACGTGCATCCCATCAATGCAGAAGTGGGAAATTTAACCCAAAATGGCTATCCAAATGCCAATGGAACGGTAAATCAAGGCAGTATTAATCCAATTTATACAAGTGTACAAAACTTAGATGGCGTTGATTATCGAGTAACGGATTCTAAAAATTTCGCTCCACTTTTAGAGATTTCACACTACGGAGAATCTTCCATGCACGGCTATAATGATGGCGTTAGAACCCTCAATGCTTATGGAAGAAATGCCAACATCGAACATTATTTGGCAAGGGTAGTGAGCATGGCGGAAAAGAATTATTATTACCTCCACAGCATCGGAAAAGATTTAGCTTTTATTCAGTCAAAAATGATTTGTGACCGAGGAGCAAACGGTTGGCGATATACCGATGGCAGTCGAAAAGGCGGAGGTAACAAAGACCGTTTTACGCAATATTTAACCCGTGACCAAGTATTCAAAACCGTTATGTCAGTTTTCTTTTCGGGCTTGCATTATCACGAATGGAATCGCCCCGTTGCGAACTTAAATTCTGATTGTTATAACGGTTTTCAGTTTGCTTTGAACTTGTTAGGAACCAGAAAAAAGTTTGCAAATAATGAAAACATCTCGGCAGTAGATATGAGAACGCCACAAGCAGAATTTCATTTGTGGAAATCTAAGTATAAATTTGCAGGAGAAAGCAATTATCGTCAGGAAAAAGGATTTGAATTAAAGGATAATTCGGATAATTTATTGGTCAGAACGATGCGAATGGGCAATAAATTAGCAATTTTAGTAGTAAATCCATACAACGTGGCTTCAAAATTTAATGTAACCGTTGCTTGTACGGATGGTGGAAAGAATTTTGAAAAGACCTTTTCTGCCTCAGATTGGCAATCTTGTTACCCAAATGATGCTCGTAAAGATTATATTTTTGATATTATAACAGCCCCCTAACCCCCGAAGGGGGAACCAAATAGCCGAAAAATCGGACAAATAACTCCCCCTTCGGGGGTCGGGGGGCTATTTCTTATGCTTAGTTTTTTTAAGGTAAATGCAGTTTACCAAATATTTAGTTTACTGATTTTGCTCATTTTGGTGCGTCTGCCCGTCTATTTGGTGGGTTTGCCTCAACTGATTCCAGAATTGCAATGGATGCTTGTTGGCGAACAAATCAATAAAGGTTTTGTGATGTATTCCGAAATCTGGGATAACACCGCCCCGCTATCCGCCTTGGTTTATGCTGGACTTGATGGACTTTTTGGTCGTTCGCAAGTAGTTTATCAAATTGCGGCTTTGACATTTGCATCCATTCAGGTTATTTATTTCAACGTGATGATAAATAATCGAGATATTCTGTCGAAAAGAAATTACGTTCCAGGCTTAATTTACCTACTTTTTCTCAATATTTCCTTTGATTGCTGCACACTTTCGCCTGTGTTGATGGCAACCACGTTTGTATTGATGTCATTAGGAACATTATTTCGTCAAATCAGTCGTTTGCAATCAACCGATGAAGTTTTTGAGATTGGCTTCTTGATTGGCATTGCTTCATTATTTTATCCACCCGCCTGTATTTTTATTCTTTGGGCGATGGCTTCTTTGGTGTTTTTCAGTGGTGCTAATATTCGCCAATATTCCTTGGCAATTTTTGGATTTCTATTTCCATTATTATTAACGGCTTTATACTTTTATCTTGACGGAACCTACTCCGCATTTTCAAGAAATTTCATCTCTTCCGTATTTCAAATCAGACAATATAACCTCAACGATTTTAAGTCATTATTAGTCACTCTAATTATTCCTTTTGGCTTGGGAATTTTAGGATTTTTGAGGTTAGTAAATGCCTTTGGTTTCAATAACTTTCAAGTACGTTGCCAGCAAGTAATGATGCTCTGGGCGATTGCAGGGGTAGCTTCTATTGGTTTAATGCCCTTTTTAGCACCTATGCAATTTATTATCTTTGTGCCTGCCTTAGTCTTTTTTACCATTAATTTTTTCAACAGTTTTAAAAAGCAATGGTTGGCAGAATTGATCTTTTTGGGGGTATTTATCTCTATCTTATTGATTCACTATCAAGCAGTTTATTCGACTGGAAATGAGGGTTTTATCCAGTTAAAAAATCTGAAATTATCCGAAAAGTCAGACTCTAAAATTCAAAATAAAAAGATTTTGGTTTTAGGAAATGGCATGGAGGAATACAAAAATAACTACGCTGCCACGCCTTATTTGAACTGGAATTTAGCAAAATACGAATTAGAAAACCTTGATAATTATGACAACGTAATTAGTATTCTCAGAAATTTTGAAAAAGATTCTCCCGATATTATTATTGATAAAGTAAACCTCGCTCCCAAATTATTTAAAAGAATTCCAGCCTTGGAAAGGCGGTATAAATTGGTGGAGAAAGGGGTTTATAAAAGGGTTTAGGAATGTCATTGCGAGGTACAAATCGGAGTTTCGTTAAACCAATCTTTTGGATTGATGCAAAGATGTTTGAAATCAGATTAAAAGTGAAAGTTGTTCAATGTAGCTTAGAGTTCTCCCATAAATCCAACAGATTGGTTTAACGAAACTCCGATTCACTTCGTTCGCAATGACAGAACCCAAAACCCATAAATCCATGAAAGCCTACAATCCACTCTGGTCAGAAAATGACTTTATTCAAAAAACTGCCCAAAAATGGTTGAAAAAAGGTTTTTTGAGTAAAGAACAATCTGTGGAGGTTGAAAAAAACTATCCTCATGATTATTACGACCCAAATATTTTTCTCAAAATTGGGCTTTTTATCTTCACAATTTTAGCGGCAAGTGTTTCAGTAAGTTTGATGTCGCTTTTTCTGTATTGGATTTATGAAAATAATCTGAATGCGGGCATCACTATTCAAAGTATATTGGTTGGAGGCGTGTTCCTTATCTTACTCGAAAGCCTGATTAAAGGACGAAAACTCTATCATTCAGGCGTTGATAACGCCTTGATTTATATGGCTTTGGGAGCATTCTGTACGGCAATTTATTTCGTTTTTGAGAATTTAGACCCTCCTACTTGGCTTTTCTTGATGCTTTTTCTCCCTCTTTTTGTTGCCACAACCATTCGCTATGCTGATTCGGTGGTTTGCACTTTGACTTATTTTCTAATCATGGGTATTTTTGTAACTATCTCATTAGAATCTTTTTGGGGTAAAACTTTACTCCCTTTTATTGTCATGCTTGTTTCAGCAGGGATGTATTTTGTGGTAAAAAAACTCTCAACTCGCAAAGATTATTTATACTACGAAACCTGTTTAACGATACTTAAAACGCTTTCATTAGTTACACTTTATTTGGGTGGAAATTACCTAATTGTTAGAGAAGGAAATGCTTTAATCAACAATATTTATCAGTCAGTTTCACCCCAAGCGGCTTTTGCTCCGATGTTTTATTTTTTTACGGCTATAATTCCTTTGGCTTACATCTTCTTGGGACTTCGCTACCGTGACCGTTTGATTTTGATTCTGGGATTAATTACTTTGGGGTTTTCAATCTTTACCTACAAATTTTACTTCTCAATTTTACCCATAGAAATTGCTTTGACATTAGGTGGAATTCTATTAATTGCTCTGGCAGGTGGATTAATTCATTACCTCAAAACAACCAAATACGGTTTCACGTATCAACCCGACAATGAATTTGAAGGCTTTAATTTGGAAGCCATGTTGATGTCGCAATTAGTTCAATCCAAAATCCCACAACAGAGTGATACGTTTCGTTTTGGCGGTGGAGATTCGGGCGGTGGCGGTGCTGGGGGGAATTATTA
>JAYUIP010000593.1:0-1813 GCA_043765945.1 Arcicella sp. | reverse complement strand
CTTCTAATTTAAAAGTATCAATTTTTTCAAAAACTTTTACAAATCCTTCAATCATTATTCCCTCTGCCTCATAATCATCGTGTACGTATCTGAAACATATTCCGAGCATTTTTGGGGAATATTTTTCGTAAACACGTTTCTGGGCTTTGGGGTCGCCTCTTTGACAGGCTTTCACCAAGGCTTCTTCACTTTGGAATAAATCTAATAGTTTCACGGTAAGTTCTGGTTGTTTTCTCTGGTTTAAGAGATTATGAATTGTAGATGAAAAATGGTTTGTAAAGGTTGCATGGTTTAATAAAAAAGTTGCAAGTCTTTAAGTCGTAGGTCGTAAGTAAATATGCGTAATTTTACGAATAAATTTATAGATTCATTCCTACATTTTCAAATCGCCAAATTTTCAAATTGCTTTTATGAATTCAAATCCCATTGGAATATTCGATAGTGGCATTGGCGGATTAACCGTTGCTCATGCCGTGACTACGCTTTTACCCAACGAAAATATCATTTATTTCGGAGATACTGCACATCTGCCCTACGGAGATAAATCTGCTTCGGCAATTCAAGCGTATTCTATCAAAATTTGCAACGTTTTATTACAACAAAAATGCAAAGTTATTTTGATTGCTTGTAATTCTGCTTCGGCGGCAGCGTATGAATTGGTGCGTGAATATGTGGGTAGTAAGGCAAAAGTTATGAATGTGATTGACCCCGTAATTAACTATTTGTCAAGTACTTATCCAGAAAAAACGATTGGCTTAATTGGCACAAAGCAAACGGTTAATTCAAACATTTACAAGAAGAAAATTGATAATTTAAATAAAGAAATCTCTTTAAAATCCTTGGCAACGCCCTTGCTTGCACCCATGATTGAGGAAGGGTTTTTTAATCATACTATTTCAGAAAGTATCATTCAAGAATATCTTCGTCATGCAGCATTGGATAATATCGAAGCCTTGATTTTGGGTTGTACGCATTATCCATTAATCAAAAAACAGATTGAGCATTATTATCAAGGAAAGGTAAATGTCTTGGATACTTCGGAAATTGTGGCGAAGAGTTTAGAAGAGTATTTATCTACAAATCAAATGCTTAACATGATGAACTCTCACATTAAACATTTTTATGTCTCAGATTATACAAAATCATTTGAGACTTCCACGAAAATTTTCTTTGGCGAACAGATTCATTTGGAACATTATCCGCTTTGGGAGTGAAATCACGAGTAAAATATCAGACCACGGATTGTGCGGATTTAACGGATTTACACCGATTTTTTAAATTTTATCGGTGTAAATCCGTAATATCCGTGGTCTAATTTTACCCTTCGTCAGAAGATATTTCGTTACGCAACCATAGGAGCTTTCTTTCCTGCTAACTGTCCACAAGCCGCATCAATATCTTTTCCACGGGAACGGCGGACGTTGATGATCATGTTTTTTGCTTCTAAATATCCCGCAAATTTTGCCAAAGTTTGTGGGTCGGTATTGGTATAATTTGCCTCCGCAATCGGGTTATATTCAATGATGTTGATTTTGCAAGGAAACTGTTTGGCAAATTCCCATAGTTCACGAGCATCGTCTAAACTGTCATTAAATTTATAAAAAAGAATGTATTCCAACGTGATTCTACTTCCCGTTTTTTTGTAAAAATGCAACAACGAATCCTTCAAAGCCTCCAAAGTATTTGACTCGTTGATGGGCATAATTTCGTTGCGTTTTACATCGTTGGCAGCGTGTAAAGATAGTGCCAAATTAAACTTCACTTCATCATCACCTAACTTAGTAATCATCTTGGCAATGCCCGCCGTTGAAAC
>JAYUIP010000592.1:0-1814 GCA_043765945.1 Arcicella sp. | reverse complement strand
TCGCAAATATTCATCGTCATCTTGACTAACACTATCAAAAATCAATGGCTTCTGAACCTTAGCAATGCGATAAATAGTCTTGGGAGTTCTGCCTAATTTTTCAATTTCACCATTTTCGAGCAACTGATTTAGGGCTAAATGAACGGCTTGTTTCGATACAAAAAACTGGTCTGCAAGTTCTGTTACGCCTTTTTCGCCTTCTGAATTAAGGCTTTCTCGTATTTTATCTATTATTTGCATTTGATACTTGACTATTGATAGTCAAAAGTAAAGTAATTATTTGAATTGCAGAAATTATTTGATACTTTACTATCAATAGTCAATAGTAAAGTAATTAGGAATAAAAAAAGACGATTAGCCTCAATCATCCTTTTCATCTTTCATAAACTCACTCGTAAAATGCTCTTTGTGTTTCGGTTTTGCGAATTTCTCAGCATTATATTCTTTTGATTTTCCTCGGGCAATTGATAACGAATTCCACGTATTTTCAGAAGCCATTTTACCCACAAAAACAATCTGCCCAATGTGATATGGATAATGTGCCAATTGCCGATTGATGGCTTCTGTAACGCTATGTCCCATATTTCTGATGTAAACTATTTTATCTAAATCATTGTCCGTCAGGGAATTAAGGGTATCAAAAAGGCATTTCCAACCTGCATTCCATTTGTCCATCATTTCCTCTCGAGTATGGATATCGTTTTCAAATTCTTCCTCTCTTTTTCTCCATTCTTTTTCACCATCAGAGGTCAGAAAATCCGTCCAACGAGAAAGCATATTACCCCAAAGATGTTTTACAACAGTGGCAATGCTGTTACTGTCTTCGTTATATTGCCAAAAAAGATTTTCTTCCGACACTTGGGCAAAAGTCTTTTCTCCAAGCATTTTGTAATACTCGAATTGTTTTATGGCACTTTGAAGGTAGTCGTTTTGCATCATATAAAGTAAAAAAATCTAACCCACACTGCAATTTAACAGTTTTATCTTAAATTTGACTTATAACATACAGACTTACGAATTACGAAGAATAAAATAATGACTTTTCAAACGCAAGAACAATATCAGTTTATCGAAAGTATTCTTTTTGAAAACTTGGGCTACAACCCCGAAATGCTTGATTTTCAGTTTTTTTATGGAGGGAATTTTAACCTTGCCGTAAAAGTGAAAGTAGCTGAGGGTGAGTATTTTATCAAATGGAATCAGGGCGACCATGAGGGAATGTTTGAGTCGGAGGCACGTAGTTTACAAGTCTTGCGAGACACAGGCGTGATGTCGATTCCAGAGGTAATTAATCACGGTAAAATCGTGGATAAGGAATACTTGATGATGGAGTTTTTAACCACCAGTTTCAAGCAATCGAACTATTGGCAGGATTTCGGACAAAAGCTGGCAACCCTTCACAAACACACAAATGCACAATTTGGATTGGATTTTAATAATTACATCGGGGCATTGCGACAGTCGAACGAGTGGATGGAAGATGGCGTTCAGTTTTTTATCGAAAAACGCCTAAAAGTGCAAGCGGGATTGGCTCTATACGACCGTAAAATCTCCGAAGAATTACACGCTAAATTTAATCTTTTATACGAAAAACTACCATCCTTAATTCCTAACGAAAAACCCGCTTTGCTGCACGGAGATTTATGGTCGGGTAACGTAATGGCTGATAATCAAGGACTTGTGGGATTAGTTGACCCTGCCTGTTACTACGGTCTGCGAGAAGCTGAACTGGCTTTTACGACCATGTTTGGCGGTTTTGAAACAACATTTTATGAAGCCTATCACGAAGTAAATAACATTGAAAATGGCTTTGG
>JAYUIP010000591.1:0-1822 GCA_043765945.1 Arcicella sp. | reverse complement strand
CCGATGCCTGGTTGTTTGGCGATGTGTAATTCAAATAAAAGAATGTTTGCTACGATTGGAGCGAGCAATAATAAACCCAATGCACGGGTTTTAGGGATTAATACTAAAATTCCAAAGAGTAGTTCACATATTTTGATAACGGTCATGTAGCCCGTACTACCAAATAATTTCATGAAAGTTTCTGCGTCACCTGTCATGGGTTGCTCTGGGGCAAGTTTGAATAAATAAGCGGCACCGCCAAAGACGAATAATGCACCTAATAAGTAAGCAGGGATTTGTTTTACAATGTTCATTTTTTTGTAATTGAAGTTGTGGAATTAATTGATTAACAAGACTATACGTAAAAATACGGTTTCTTACGTATATACATCACAATCATTCTTATTTTTTACTTAACACTTTTCAAAAATGCCTTAATTTCATGAATAAATATTTCCCCGTATTGCTGATATTTCTGTTGCCCAACCCCTGAAACATTCAACATCGCATCTTGCGTAAGCGGTTTCTGTTGCGACATATCCGAGAGTGTTGCATCTGAAAATATCACAAATGGAGGAATATTCTTATCGTCTGCTAAACGCTTTCGCAATTCACGCAGTTTTTCAAAAAGTGCGTCCTTAATCACCTCCTTCTTAGTTTTTTCTTTCGTCGGAATTGCCTCACGCTCCGCCTGACGTTCCTCAAAAGGCTTATATCGAACCAGTTGTACCTTGCGACCTTCCTTCAAAACCGCCCATGAAGCATTGTTCAATCGGTAGGCGTGTCCTTCATCATACGCAATATCCATCACACCCGAATTGAGCATTTGTTGGAGATAATCTGCCCATTCATCCGCCTTCAATTCTTTACCCGCCCCAAAGGTTTTTATTTCGTGGTAACGGTTGTCGATAATACGTTTATTATTTGAACCCCTCAAAATATCAATCACCATCGTCATCGCAACTTTTTCGTTGGTACGAGCCATGGCAGAAAGAGCTTTTTGAGCTAATAATGTAGCATCAAATCGCATGGGAGGATTTTTGCAGACATCACAATTGCCGCAATCTCGGGTTACTTCTTCATTAAAATAACTCAAAAGAATACGTCGTCGGCATATTTCGGCTTCCGCATATTGCTTCATTCTGTCCAATTTTGCGTTCTGAACTTCTTTCATTTCGGCGGGTAATTCGGAGTTGGCAATCATGTCTTTCCGCATCATTACGTCTTGATACGTATAAAAAAGCAACGTTTCAGCCTTCACACCATCACGACCCGCCCGACCAATTTCTTGATAAAAACTCTCCACATTTGAGGGCATCGAATAGTGAATTACCCAACGCACATTCGATTTATCAATCCCCATTCCAAACGCAATCGTTGCCACAATCACCTGCACATCATCACGAATAAAAGCATCTTGAACTTTGGAACGGTCAGCGGCGGGCATTCCTGCGTGGTAATACTTTGCTTTGATGCCCGCTTTCTGCAAAGCCTCGGCAACCGTCTCCGTGTTTTTACGACTCAAACAGTAAATAATACCAGGTTGTCGGGGACGTTCGGTAACAAAATTTTGAATAATTTTTACTCGATTTCTTCCAGGTAAAACGGATAAATAAAGATTGGGTCTATCGAAAGAAGATATGAAAGTTTTAGCTTCGGGAATGCCCAATTGCGTAAGAATATCCTTGCGAGTAACACGGTCAGCGGTGGCAGTTAGGGCAATAACTGGCACGTTTGGAAAGGCTTGTTTTAGGACGTGTAACTTCGTATATTCAGGTCTAAAATCATGCCCCCAAGTCGAAACACAGTGAGATTCATCAACGGCGAATAAACTGATATTCAA
>JAYUIP010000590.1:0-15553 GCA_043765945.1 Arcicella sp. | reverse complement strand
TAAACGATAAAGAAATGAAAAAAATCATATTAAGCTTTTTTATAGTCGGAATAATAACTCTGATTGGTTGCAGTAAAGGTGATGTTGGACCAGTGGGTGCAACAGGAACAGCAGGAGTTGCTGGGCAAAACGGAACAAACGGAACAACGGGTGCAACAGGCACGAAAGGTACAACAGGTGCTACTGGCACAACTGGAACTACTGGTACAACAGGTGCAACAGGTGGAACAGGAACAGCGGGAACTCCAGGAGCAACAGGTGATGCTGGACAATCAAATGTTATAACAACAGACTGGACAACCTTAAAATGGAGATTTATGAATGCAGATGGAACATTGAATAGATACTATCAATCTGAATTAGCCGTTCCACAAATCACCAAAGAAGTATTAGATAAAGGATTATTCACGATTTACGTGCGTTTGAAGGGTAATACAACATTTTATGAGTTGAATCAAGGTGTTGCTTATAGTGTTGGCGGCAAACGAATTGATTACCTTGGAGCAAAAGAAGGTGCTATCATTTTTCAACATAAAGGATTTAATAACGCTGGCGATGACTCTATAATTATAAGTGCCTTGAACGGATACGAAATTGAATCAAGAGTTTACATAATTATTGGAAACAAAAAAGGATAATCAAATGAAAAATAAAATATCAATATACAGTTTTATAATAGGTTTTGCCCTCATATTGGGAGGGTGTAAAGGACCGCAAGGAGATGTTGGTCCAGCAGGAGTTTCAGGAACTGCTGGTAAAAATGGAACGAATGGAACAACTGGAACTGCTGGTTCAACAGGTGCAACGGGTGCAACTGGTGATACAGGTGCAACGGGAACAACAGGAGCAACAGGGGCAGGAGGAGATACTGGTGCAACAGGAACAAAAGGAGACCCTGGATCACTAACATTAGTTTATTCTGATTGGAAACTTCTTAATAAATTTGTTAAGAATGCTGATTTGTCGAATACTTTTCAATATTTGGACAATACGAGTAATAATTATTCAGCATTAGTTCCAAATGGCTTATCGGTTTCGCTATTCAGAGATTACGGATATCATACTGTTACTAATGGTTCAGGAGATTTAGTGGGTTTTTTATACACTTATTACAAGATAACAGAGAACTCTGTTGATGTAGTTTTTCCAGGAAGTTACACTCGTGAACCAGTTAATGTAACTACTAATTCTTTTGGAGGTAATTCATCAGTTCCAGCGTTAAGTAGTAATGTCTATTTTTATTTTAATAAAAGTACATTTACTGATAAATCTGATCTTGCAAAAGAAATTACGGACAGAAAACCTTCTGCCAGATTACTATTTTTGCCATTGGCTCTTAAAAAAGGCAGAATGGCTCATGTTGATATGAATAATTATGAGGAAGTGAAAATTGCGTTTAACCTTCGTGATTAAAATTTTAAGTATTGCTAAAGAAAGCCTCCAAATTGGGGGCTTTTTTGTTGTAGTTCTGGTAATAATTAAAGTTTTGGCTTCAAAAAACCTCCATCAATTATGAGCAATTTGACACCTGTTTCAGTTTTAGATTGATGAAAACTCAAATCATCTGAGACAATATAAGTTATTCCTTTCTTCAATATAAAAGCCTCTCCATCAACCATTTTGCTAATAAATTCTCCTTCTAAGTAATGAACAATGTGTCCTTTTTCGCACCAGTGGTCAGCTAAATAATCTTGTGTATATTCAACCAATCTAATTCTGAGTCCATCAAGATTAATCGTCTGCCAATACGCCATGCCTGTATCGCCTTTGTGTTCTGTTTTTGGAATTTCGCTCCAATCAATATTTGTAAATGGAATTGTGTACATAAAAATGGATTTTTAATAAATAAAATTACTATTTAATTACTCATTCTTAATCCATTTAAAATAAAAATGCTTTCAAAATCTAATTTTGAAAGCATTTCAACCAAAATAATTGTTTAATTAAAATCCCAAACCAACCGCAAATGCACGAACTGTGCTTGGCATATCCGCTACTTTTGTCGCCATCCCAGAGGTTAAATTAATTGTATAAAGTGCCGATTTATCACCCACCTTTAAAGTCGCATATCCAACGCCATTTCTGCTGGCAATATCAAATCCACTCACGGCTTCAACATTGATTCCCAAAGCTCCAATTTCCACTTGTGTTCCGTTGTTTGGGGGGTCTTGGCGATTCAATTTATCCGTTACATTATCAATATTAAATAAAACTGTCGTGGTTGCTCCCGCAAAATTATTGGTATAAGCCGAAGCCGTCACACTTGGTGTTCCAGGATTCAAAATGCCGTCAGTTGCGGCAATTAAGCCTGTTTCAGGTTGTAAACGGAGGTTTTGACCTGTGTTACTGATGCAACGGATTCTATCAACGGTTGGATTAAAATCAAATCCGAATGAAGTTCCAGTTAGTAAAGTTGCAAAAGGAACTGTGCCAATTACGGTAGCCGCTCCCGACGAAGTATTCAAAACATACAATCGACTTGAACTTCCCAAAGCGTATAATTGCCCAGTTGCAGGACGCATATCAATTCCCAAAATCGTTTCGCCTGTCTGCAAACCTGTGATGGCTTTACTAATTGGGGTTCCGATGTTCATAAAATTGAAAATTAATAAATTATTTGTCTCATCAATGGCAAACGCAACGGGCGAAGTTGGAATGGCTAAACCTGTAATATTTCCAGCGGGTAAATCTCCTAATTTCGTTGATTTACCAGTCATTAAATCAATTTGATGCAATTCCCACTTGCTTGAAACCATCACTGCCGCAAGGGCAACATCGCCCGCAGGATTAATATCAAAACCTGCCGACATTGAAATATCAGTCCCCAAAGCACCTACTTCAACCAAAATTCCATTATTTGGTGGGTCTTGTTTATAAAGTTTATCGGTCTGAGAATCAAGGTCATATAAAACCGTTGTGGTTGAACCTGCCGTATTGTTAGTATAGGCGACCGATTCAATTTTCGGACTTGAACCTCCATTAATTGCCATATCTGTTGCGGCAACAGCACCCGTTTCTGGATGCAAACGCAAATTTTGACCTGTGTTGGTTACTAATCTAATTCTATCAACGGTTGGGTTAAAATCTAAACCAACTGCTGTTCCGCTAATCGTTGGGTTTAAAGCGGTTATTCCAATCACTCGGGCAAAGCCAGTTTCTTGATTAATTACATAAAGCCTACTTTGTGAACTTACGCCATATAGTTCACCCGTTGCTGGACGGAAATCAATAGATGTCAATAAATCACTTGGTAATAAGCCCGTAATTGGCGTTGTTGCCGATGCCATTGCAGAATTATTTGCGTTTATTTTGAGTAACTGATTACCATTTGAGAGGGCAAAGAATGTCAAATCGGGCTTGATAACGTCAATATTTTTGTCGTTATCTTTACAAGAAATTGTCGTGAAGCCTAAAATTAAGGCGGATGCTGCAATGAGCATTTTAGTTTTTACTGTTTTCATACTGTTGATGATTTAATAAGATTTAAAAGTAAAATTTTACACACATACGATTATAAAACCTGATTGGTTTTACAGATTCGATATTATATTTTTCAAAATACTACACCATCAATTAAGCCGATTAATAAAACCCTTTTTCTAACTTTGTGTTAAGACTTATAAATTAACCATTTTAGAAATAAAAAAATGAACAAAAAACTACTATTTATTCCTTTCGTTACTATGCTTTGGAGTTGTGGAAATACCCCACAAAAAAACCTCGAAACCACTTCTGATTCATTAACGTACACAATAAAAACCTTTGAAAAACATAGTCAAACCTGCATAAATGAGGATTCGTTGTGTGCGACTGTGAAGTTTCAGTATCCTGAATTTGAATCACTCAGCTTCAATCAAGTGATAAAAAATGAGATTTTAAATATTTATCACGATGATAATGACAGTACAAAATCCCGCCCAACGAATTTTGAAGAATTAGCCAAGCCTTTTGTGGATGATTATGACCTAAAATTAAATGAAGGGAAAGCATTCGTGAAAGGGGCAAATTCAATTAATGCAGGAGGTTTTTTGGCAATGCCTTGGTACATGGAAGCCAATACAACCGTGCAACGTCAAACCGAAAAATATTTGATGCTTCACACCAATACCAATTGGTTTATGGGCGGAAATCACCCGATTAGTATGGAATATTATTACGTGTATAACCGTAAAGATTTCAAGCGAATTACCTTAGATGATTTATTTGAAAAAGGATATGATCAAAAATTATTGAACATTGCAGAGGAGATTTTTAGAAAACAAGAAAGACTAAAACCTGCCAATAAATTGAGTGAAGAAGCTGGGTATTTCTTTGAAAATCAGCGATTTATCTTAAACGATAATTTTATATTAACTGAAAAAGGAATTAAATTTTTGTTTAACGTTTACGAAATCAAGGCGTATGCTTTCGGAATAACCGAATTGGAAATACCGTACGAAAAATTGGAAGGGATTTTGAAGTGAGTAAGAGACGGGCGGTGATGTAATCTCTTTGCGGAGATTACATCACGGTCTCGTTCAACAAGGGGTAATTGGGAATTTAGAGCGAACAACTATTAATTTACAATCTTTCTCGGTGAAATTAAATTAAGGATTATAATTCGGTTTCACCAACTATTATTTGTAACTAAAAAACTATTTTCTAGTGGAAATAAATCTAATCTTAACACCCAAAACGTTCAGTAAAAGGTATGCACCAAATACGATGAGGCTAATTGCTAAAATGGGTATGATAATATACATTGGTTTAGGGAGTATTTTTACAACACAAAGCACGGAAGTTAAACTCAAGTATTTTAGCGTAGAATTACCTGATTTGTACTAAAAAATTTAGTAATTTAATTTTATTAACATTTGGTAATCTTTCAGTCGAATAGATAGGGTAGCAGGCATAAATAGTATAATTTGTGATAGGTGTTGGAATAGATTAAATAAGTACTTAACAATCAATAGTTTACAGCATTAATTTAGATAGAAATGGAAACAATTATTTGGCAAGATTTTGAGAAAGTTGAACTTCGGGCGGGAACAATTATTGAGGTAAATGATTTTTCGAAAGCAAAAAAGCCAGCTTATCAGTTGAAAGTTGATTTAGGAGAACACATTGGCATAAAACAATCATCAGCCCAGTTAACTAAACTGTATTCAAAAGAAGAATTAATAGGCAGACAAGTTTTGTGCGTAACAAATTTTTTGCCTCGGCAAATTGCAAATTTTCTTTCCGAAATCTTGGTAACGGGTTACATTTTGGAAGATGGTGAAGTAGTTTTATCTACCATTGAACGCAAAGTGCCTAATGGAACAAGATTAGCCTAAATTTTTTTGGAAACCATTATAACAAGCTATGCGTTAGTTAGTTATATTTGCACAACAAATCAAACTTCAATTAAAAATGAAAAATAAATTTCTCTACATCATCTTCGCTTTTGTGGTACTGACCACTTCGACTGGTTTTGGCTTTTTAGAGTCTTCAACCATCATGCACGGGCGAGAAAATCGTCAAATAAAGGCAGATTCGCTCAAAAATATCACTTCCAATCTTCAACTTTCTCACAATCCCTTACTTGTAAAAAAAGAAATTGAGAAGCCTGTCAGCAATCAAATTACAAAATCCATAATTCAATGGGTAGCTAATTTTGTTAAGAATACTTTGCAAATAATGATTAACACAATCGTTGACGCAGGGAAGATTATTTTGATGGCAATCATCAAATTTTTAATAGGTTGAAACTACTTATTTTTTTGATTTTTTACTCATAAATAGCTCATTATCAAGGTGCCGGCATAGAAATTGTGCTATGTAGTTATTACTGATTGTTTTTCGTACGTCAATTGTTGTGCAACACGAAATAAGTTCTGTAAACTGTCGTTACCTTGTTGGCAATTAGTTGTTAGTGTTGAGAAATACTTTCTTCTCTGAAAACCAATCACTGATATTTCACACACTAACATCACTGTTTTATGAAACTCCTATTTTTATATATATTGGTCATATTCGGAATATTACCAATCTTCGCTCAAAGTCCAGAGGTTAAATTTGCCGGGGAACTTCGCAAAATTATGCTTGATGCTGATTTATCCACCAAAATTCGTTTGGATACTATTTCAAGAGAAAACCTTTTTGCTATCGGGGTGGTTGATAGTTTGCAGGGTGAAATCTGTATTATTAACGGAAAAGCACTTATTTCTTCCATAAAAGATACGTACATAAAAACGGATACTTCTATGAATCATGGGGCATCAATGTTGGTGTATACGTATGTGAAAAACTGGAAAGTCGTAACGATTGAACAAGACGTAAATGGATTGGAAGAGTTGGAATTGTTAGTGAAAAGATTGGCTTCTGAGAACGGAATAGACGCTACGAGACCTTTCCCATTTATGGCAAAAACTTGGATAAAAAACATGAGTTATCAGGTAATTAACTGGCAATCAGGTGTTATCCACACCTCAGACACGCACAGTCAGTTTGCCCACGAATTTTGGCATTCGGCTTCTACGATAATGTTGGCGGGTTTTTATTCAGAAAATCACAAAGGAATTTATACCAGTTACAACAGTAAAATTAACGTTCATGCCATCACCACAGACCCAATGACGGCAGGACATTTGGAAACCATTGAAACTTTTGGTAAGATTGCCATTTACCTTCCAGATAACAATGGACTCTCAAAAAGCATTGCGGTGGAGGCATTGAAATTACAAGAATACTAACGGATTTTGGATTTATTGTATTTCTGACCATTGAAAATATAATTTTAATGAATGAACTCATATTTTGGTAAATCCGAACTCGAAAATTCTAAATCAAATATCGTGAACATAAAAATATCGACAAAAGTCAATCAAAGCCTTCTCAAAGTTTGGGAAGGCTTTAATTTGGAATTATTTGCAAAATTAGCCCCTCCTTTTCCACCCGTTGAAGTCAAAGAATTTGGCGGTTGCTTGAAAGGGGATAAAGTGCATTTAGAACTCAATTTTATCGTTCTTAAGCAAGATTGGATTTCGGATATTATAGACCAAAATCGGACAGAATCTGAAATTTATTTTATTGATGAAGGAACAAAGCTACCCTTCTTTTTGAGTTATTGGCAACATCGTCACCGTATGGTTAAAGATGGCGAAGGCACAATTATTATTGACGACATAACTTTCAGAACTCCTTCCATTTTAACAGATTACCTGTTTTATCCCTTAATGTATTTGCAATTTTTGTACAGAAAACCAATTTATAAAAAGGTTTTTGAGTAGAAGTTTAGGACACAATGTTGCTCAGAATTTTGCTCAGAGTTCCACAAAGAAAATAAAATTTCTTTATGATACTTTGTGGAAAACTCTGCGAAACTCTGTGACATCTTAATCCCGAAAATCGGTTTGCAGTAGAGGGAGATAATGTTTACTTTTGTTAAAAATAACCAGCTATTCAAATTAACCAATCTAAAAATCAATGAAATTAAATATTACGTGGAAAATCTTTATCGGCATGAGCCTTGGTATCATTGTCGGTTATATCTTGAATAAAACCTACCAAGACAATCCCGATGCCCTTAGTTCTGCCAGCACTTATTTGAATCTTTTGAGTAAAATTTTCCTCAGAATGATTAAAATGATTATTGGACCACTCATTTTCTCAATTTTAACCGTTGGAATTGCCAAATTAGGCGATTTTAAGTTAGTAGGAAGAATTGGAGCAAAGACCTTAGGCTACTTTTATTTCGCTACTTTGTTGTCTTTATTAACGGGATTGATTGCTGTAAATATCCTTCGTCCAGGCAAAATGATGCAGATTCCTTTGCCAACGGCGGGAGCTGACACAGGCATTGAAGTAAAGAAAATGACGATGGAAAATTTCATTACGCACCTTTTCCCTCAAAGTTTTTTTGAAGCCTTAGCTACCAACGAGATCCTACAAATTGTGGTCTTTTCAGTATTCTTTGGAATAGCAACTGCCGCCATCGGTGACCATGGAAAAATCATTATCAAAGGCTTGGATGCGGTTTCGGAAGTGATGTTCAAAATTGTTTCTTACGTAATGGGATTTGCTCCTTATGGCGTTTTTGGAGCTGTGGCAGCGGTTATTGCTCAAAAAGGGTTAGGTATTTTGGGGGGATATTTATACTTAATTATATGTTTTTTCGCTACTTTGGCTTTCTTCATTTTGGTTGTTTTGCCCGCCATTTGTTTAGTCGCAAAAGTGCCGTATTGGAAACTACTTTCTTACGTAAAAGATGCTCTTTTCTTATCATTCAGTACGGCAAGTTCAGAGGCTTCAATGCCTTTGCAAATTGAGCAATTAAAGAAATTTGGCGTTTCAGAACGTATCGTAAGTTTCGTTTTGCCTTTGGGATATTCCTTTAATTTGGATGGTTCAATGATGTATATGACCTTCGCCGTGGGCTTCATTGCACAGGCGTATGGAATCGAATTGACACTTGCTCAACAGGTTACGATGATGCTCACACTCTTGATTACGAGCAAAGGAATTGCGGGCGTACCACGGGCATCGTTAGTGGTGATTGCGGGAACAATGTCGATGTTTAATCTGCCTGCGGAGGGTTTAATCTTACTTTTTGCAGTTGATTGGTTATTAGATATGGGACGTTCAGCAACCTCAGTGGCTGGAAATGCAGTGGCAACTGCGGTTGTGGCGAAGTGGGAAGGGGAATTGAAAATGGTTGATTAGTTGTTCGAAGTTCGTCATTCGATGTTAGATATTAGTTCTCCAAACATCTAAAATTCAAAGCCGAGAACCAAATATCGAAAACCGAACATCGAAAACCAAACATCGAAAATGTCATCACATCACGTTATAAGAGACGAACAGGAACCTGCCTTAATCATTGCTAATGGTGAATCTTGCAGTTTTGAACTCATGGGCGAATTGTTGGAATGGTCGCCTTTGGTGGTTGTTTTGGATTCGGCAATTCAACGAGTTTTGGAATTAAATATCAAGGTAGATGTGCTTTTAGGAGATTTTGATAGAAATTTTGATGCCGAGAAAATTCGAGAACAACAATATCCCATTGAAATTATTCATACCCCCGACCAAGATAAAACGGATTTAGAAAAAGCCTTTGATTATCTTATCAAAAGGGGTTTTCCAGCCGTAAACGTGGTTTGGGCAACGGGTAAACGAGCTGACCATACCATCACAAATATCACAAATATCGTCCGTTTTAGAGAACAACTCAAAATCGTAATTATTGACGATTATTCTAAGGTGTTTTTATTACCCAAAACTTACGAAAAATGGTATCCCAAAGGCACACCAATCTCAATTATTCCAGTAGGAAAAGTTGATGGAATAACAACAAAAAATTTAAAGTATTCGCTTGATAATGAGAATCTTACGATGGGTTATCGAACGGGAAGTAGCAATGAAGTTGAGGAAGATGGAATGATAAAAATCACCCACGGAGAGGGAGATTTGTTGTTGATGGAATGCGTGGATTTCGATGTTTGATGTTCGTAATTCGGTTTTCGATGTTAGTTTTCCGAACATCGAAAATCGTTACTTTGATAAATCCGTAATCTTTAAAGACTTCACCTTCACTTTCCCCCCATTCGTAAACAACGAAAAGATGTTACCTTTTTCATCTGGATAAACTAAACTTGTCATGGCAATCTGTCCGTCATTGGCAAAAACTTCTACGGATGATTTATCTACTAACACCTTTAATTTCAAAGTTTTATCTTCAAATCTTAAAGAGGCTTTTTCTGTGGAAGGAAAATTTTCTTTGATGATTTGTCCAGACTTATTTCTATCAATGTATAATTTTTTACTCGCTACATCATAGCCAATAATCGTTTCCTGCAAAATCTTTTTATCATCCTTCTCATCCTTTTTTTGAGCAATTTTTAATCCGAAATATTTGGTAGATTTTATTTTAAATTCCACTTCAACCATATATGAATTATTGGCAAAAAGAGACATTCCACTAATTTGCTTTTCTTTGGATAATACAAAACTTTCTTTCTCGAAAGTTAAATAATTTTTCTTTGCTTTCAAGGTTGAAATGGGTTCTTGAAAAAGTCTTAATCCACTCGGTGTTGAACGTAAAGTAATGTCCCGTGGAATCGCCATACTCCCTTTCCACGGAAACGTTGGCATTTCGTTAGCATATTGCCAAGAAGACATCCAACCTAACAAAATTTTCTTATTTTCAGGGGCATCCGTGTATGGAATGGCAGCGTAAAAATCTTTGCCATAATCCACGTATAATTTTGTTTCGGGCGTATTGCTATTTTTGAAAGTTGTTCCATCAAATTCGCCCACAAAATACTGCATTCCTTCAAATTTATCGTGAGGTCCATTCGTTGAGACAAACAGTAACCATCTAATGTTCTGCATATTACCATCAACGGGCATTTCAACTAAGGCAGGACATTCCCAAATTTTACGGACTTCTCCTTGATTACCAAATTCCCCTACCCGAGTCCATTCTTTGAGGTTTTTTGAGGTGTAAAAAATGACTTTATATTCTTTTGGAAAGACCACTGACATCACCCAATTTTGGCTTTTTTCATGCCAAATAACGTGCGGGTCACGGAAGTCTTTCATCTGCAAATCTATGACTGGATTGCCCGCATATTTTGTCCAAGTTGTGCCATCATCATTAGAATATGCTAAGTATTGAGCCTCCTTTTTTCCATCGTGATAATCGGCAGTATAGAGGGCAATCATGCAAGGATTTACGCCCGTTTGGAAGCCACTTGAATTGGTTTTATCAACCACCACACTTCCCGAAAAAATCCAAACTGAATCTTCTAAGATTGCCACGGGAAGATGCTCCCAATCCACTAAGTTTTTACTCACAGCGTGTCCCCAACTCATGTGTCCCCATTTGTTTTCAAGGGGATTGTGTTGGTAAAAAAGATGATATTGCCCTTGATGATAAACCAAACCATTTGGGTCATTTGTCCAATTTTTTGGAGGGGAGAAATGATAATTTGGTCGCCATTGAGGGGTTTCTTTTGGCGTTTGTGCGTATGTGAAAAATGGAAAAAGGAGGAAGATTAGTAGTCTTTTCATGGATTAGATTATACTCATTGCATGACTTTAAGTCATGCAATGGGTTATGTTCGTACTAAAGATTTGTAATTTCAAATATACTTTTTAACAACCAATTCAATCCCGTCAAAAACCGCAAAATGATAACTATTTTCATCATCATACGCCCATTGACCGAGGTTTATGTATCTACTATTGTCATTTACTGGCAAATCTAACAATAAATGACGATGCCCAAAAATGTAGAAATCATGATGTTTTAAGGCTTCTTGCTCTTTGGCAAAACTCCAAAGCCATTCATTTTCGTCCCTAAATTGTAATTCTCGTTTGATGCGTTCTTCATCTTTTCGACTGCCCGACCACCAAGTTGCCAAAGTCATTCCAGCGTGGGGGTGAATCCACCCAAATGCCCATTGCGACAGTTTACTTTCAAATATTTTTTTTAAATATTTATACCCAAAATCCCCTGGACCAAGACCATCACCGTGAACAACGTAAAAACTGGTTATTGGTGACGGCAGGCTTTCCTGTTGGTTATTAGTTATTTGTGATTGGTTTTGCGGCTGACTGCCAACTGCCAACTGATTACTATTTACTAATAACTGATTACTGCTAACTGAATATTCTTGAAACGCTCGATGAACTTTAATTCCTAATTCTTTCGTAAAATAATCGAACATCCAAATATCGTGATTACCTGCAAAAACGATAATTTCAATGCCTGAGTCTGATAATTCAGCCAATTTACCCAACAATCTTACAAAACCTTTGGGAACTACATTCTTGTATTCAAACCAAAAATCAAAAATATCTCCTACTAAAAAAATTACTTGGGCATCGCTTTTTATGGAATCAAGCCAAGCCACAACTTTGCGTTCACGGGTCAGACTTGTTTGGTGGTTGGGATAGCCCAAATGAAAATCTGAGGCAAAATATATCTTTTTACCTTTTTGTAAAGTAATTGAATTCATACGTTTTAAATACTCAAAATTGGATTATTTGCCAATTTTTAAAGCTCAAAGATACGAAATTTAACAGTTTTACCGCTTTCTATTGACATCTCAATATTTATTGTTTGGTAGTAGCGATAATTTTCATTTCATTAATTTTGAAGACAAGTTAGGCTGTTCGCCAACAATAATTGTCACAGAGTTTCTCTAAGTTTTCACTGAGTACCACAAAGAAAAAATTTAGCGAAACTCTGTGTAAAAAACTCTGTGGTACTCCGTGACCAAAAGGTGTCATGTACGGCAAATTAAAAACACTAAAAATATGAAAATCAGCGTATTAGCAAGTTTAATTTTGGTTTTTGTGGGGTTAGAAATCTCCGCTCAAATAGTCATTACAAACCCTGGAAGAGTTGCTGAAAGGGCAGTACAAAATCGGGCAAATCAGAAAGTTTATCAAGGCGTTGATAAAGGATTTGATAAGATTGAGGAAGGTATTGGTAATCTTTTTAAGAAGAAAAAGAAGGAAGACAAACCTGCCGATAAGCAACAAAAATCGAGTGAACCATCTGATAATCAGAATGATAGCGGTCATTTAGATGGAAATAGTATTCCAAAAGAAAAGAAGCCCTCTTTACAAACTTACAGTAAATTTGATTTTATGTCGGGTGAAAAAGTCATTGTGCAAGAAGATTTCTCACAGGATGAAGTGGGTGATTTTCCTGACAAATGGAACACTAATTCCACGGGCGAATTGGTGATGGTGGAAGGCACAAAAGGCAAGTGGTTGTCTTTGTCGAAAGCGGGTAGTTTTATGCCTGAATTTATTACTTCATTACCCGAAAATTTTACCTTAGAATTTGATTTACTGGTCAATAATGAGTTTAATTTTTATTCCTCTGAATTGAAAGTGGCAATGGCTTCGTTGGCAAATCCGAAAGATTTTACGCAATGGAATCGTTTCAAGCATGAGGCAGTAATTGGAACCGAAGTTGGATTTCACCCAACCAGTGCGGGAAGTTCGAGTGGTAGAACTGAATTTGATGTTTTTAACAAGACGAATAAATCCGAAATGCACAATGAGGTGAATACAAGCCAGTTTTTTGCCAAACAAAACAACTTTGCACACGTATCCATCTGGCGACAAAAACAGCGTTTGCGAGTATATTTGAATGAGGAGAAAGTCTGGGATTTGCCTCGTGCGATGGATTTGGCAGTCAATTATAATGCCCTGATTTTTTATTTACACGATTTGCATAAAGCCGAAGATCGTTATTTAATTTCCAATCTTCGCCTTGCCGTTGGTGCTCCCGATACTCGGAACAAATTGATAACGGAAGGTAAATTTGTTACGACTGGAATTGCGTTTGACGTTAATTCCGCAACTATAAAACCAGAGTCTTATGGAACTTTAAAAACTATTGCCCAAGTGTTGCAGGATAATGCGGATGTACGAGTAAAAATCATTGGTCATACAGATTCAGATGGGGAAGATAATGTAAATATGAATCTTTCAAAAAAGCGTTCAGAAGCGGTGAAAAGCATTTTAAGTTCAGATTTTGGGATAAATGCAAATCGTTTAGAATCGGATGGAAAAGGGGAATCTCAGCCCGTAGGAGACAATAAAACGCCAGAGGGAAAAGCGAATAATAGGAGGGTGGAGTTCGTGAAATTGTAGGGTAAATGTTAGACCACAGATGGTACGGATTAAACGGATTTACACGGATTTTTTTAATCAAGCTGCTATTTGATTTTTCAAATAATTGCCTAAAATTTAATATTTATCTAAAAAAATCCGTGTAAATCCGTTTAATCTGTACAATCCGTGGTCTAATTCTCATAACGACTTACGCAGTATCATCTCCATCGAAACATTAACATTTTGGCGTTTTCCGCCTTGAATCATCTCTGCGGCTAACTTGCCAATTTCTTTTGGTTTTGAAGAAATAATACTGATTCCGCCCGCTAAGATTTCTTTATAGCATGAATCATTCAACGAAATAATTCCTACTTGTTTTCCCAATTCTAACCCTTGATTCTGAGCAGATTTAATGGCAGAAACCAAATCAACATCATCAATTGTTAAATAAACATGACCTTCTTCAACTTCTTCATCTTCTAAACCGTCCAAAACCTGAAAATCGTAATGATTGGTTTCGCAAAAATTTCTGAAACCAGTCATCAATTCTGAATCAAAATATTCTTCTTCGGTTAATACTAAATTTAACGTTTTATATTTTTTAAAATATTTAGCATTTTGTTGTAAAACATTGAAAATCTCTTCGCCCGAATTACACAAAATGGAAGAATTAATATTCAATAAAGAAGGCATTGATTGTTCCAGAAAAATCAAACGCTCACCCGAAATTTTTTTTAAACATTTAATATTTTCTTCTGTTTCTTCAATTAAATGAGGCATAATTACGTAATAATGATAATTGCCGAGATGATTGTTAATAATATCTCTAAAATTGTCGCTTTTGTAATTGTAGGTAAAAATATCCACCGCAACCTCTTTCCCTGCATAATTAACAAAAGCATTGAAAATTGCTTTATTATTTTCCGTTATTTTACCGACCAAAAAGAAAATTTTGGTTTTTGTTTTCGCCGATTTTCCAGAGATAAAATAGCCTTTTCTGAAAATTGAAGTGATAACGCCAAGACGGTGAAGCTCTGAATAAGCACGTTCCACGGTGTCTCGTGAGAGGTAACATTCCTCGCTGGCTTCATTGATGGAAGGCAATCTTTCGCCAGTTTTCAAGTCACCTTTTTCGATGTCAATTAATAAAGTGTTTACTAATTGCTGATACTTTGGGGTTTTAGAGTCTTGTTTTGCTTGAGCAAAACTTCTGAATGTTAAGATCATAATTTTAATGGGTTGTGTTTGAATAACAATGTTAAATAAAATTTTTTATTAGAATCAAAATCAGTAAAAAAATGATTGTCATGATTGAAAATTCATAGACATTAATATTGTTTTCAATCAATTTTTTGAGGTTAGCTTTTTTGAAAAAGGCTGTATAATTCATTTGTATTATTAAATTTAATATTGAAATAATACATTTATTTGTTCAGTAAAATTACGTCCTTAAATACGGTAAGCGTTAGGATAATTCTTGCAAATATTAGTATAATTCCTGCAAAAATGCCCTTAACTTGCCTTCACTGTCCTGTTATACCCTGATAGGTTGTATCTGTATAGCACAGGATATTTATTAATACCACAAATTGTTACTTAGATTTAAAATATAAAAATCTGTGATTAATTCATTAGCTATCACTTTAAACGAGACTGAAAGAAATGATTTGAAAGTGTTACTCATTTTCAATAAACTCGGTGATTTTAAACGTGAAATTTACGATGGATTTCTCTCACAAATTGATGGTAGAGCATCGGTAGATTTGTATATTCACTCAATTTCTAATCACAATTCACGACATTTTGAGGAAGTAATTCACGAAAAAATGGATACTTACGACTACTTCGCTATCATGCTTCACGCAACGCATTTGAACGAAGATATTTTGAAGACCGTAAACAGTATTCCTAAAGAAAAATTATTGATTTTGGATAAGCGAAATGAATTTATTCGGGG
>JAYUIP010000589.1:0-1823 GCA_043765945.1 Arcicella sp. | reverse complement strand
CGGAAGCTACTAAGAATGGACCCGAACCGTGCAGTAAAAAATCACATTCTTTGAAAGCCCTTTGAAGTAATTCACTATCAACAGATTTAATAATAGTGAGTTTTGGAAAACGTTGTCTCAACATTTCTTCAACGCCATCTCTTATATCTCTTGCCCAAAGCCGAACCTCAATTTCAGGCAAATATTTTTCAATCAGCCTTAATACTCCTGGCGTATGACCAATATCCCCAATATTGATTGTCTGCCATGAAGAACGAAGCAAAATAACTTTTTTAACCCCAATGTTTGCACTAATTTTGGATGAAACACTCATTAAAAATCCAATTAAAGCAGGAGTTTGTTTCAAAAAATCTCTACGATTTGTCATGATTAATAATGTTTAAAATAGCTTATTAGTACAAGATTAATATCCCTGATTTTGCTCAAATTTTGCCCCAACATTAGCATCAATAACCTTTTGAGGAATGGGCCAGAATTTATTAAAATCCTTAATTGTTTTTCCAGAAGAAGGACCATTTGCCACTGACGGTGCAGAGTTATACGTTCTAACTCTATCTACCAATCTGCCCATACGGATAAGGGTGCGTAATCTTGGTTCTTCCACCAAAAGTTCACGAGACCTTTCGTCCAAAATAAAATCCTCGGTCACTTCCGAACTCACGATATTTTTAGCTTTTGCCCTTGTTCTAATCACATTAATATCTTGGGCGGCTTTCACTAAGTCTGATTTTCGGAAATACGCCTCGGCTCTCAATAAATACGTTTCAGCCACTCTCATTCTACTAAAATCTTTTGATGAATTGGCACTCAGTACGTCATTATTTAGGGGTGTTCCAATAATTTTCATCATTAATGGATAATACGTTTGAAGCGTGTCCAAGACCGTAGTAGTGATTGTGCCATCATTCCTTACAAGAAATAGATTACCATTAGTCCCTTTTCTGGTAATAATACGTTTGCCAAAATAGTCTTTATCGGCTGGATTATTATAATAAAAAACTCTCTTTATATTGAATTCTGAATTTCTAATATCTTTTGGGTCGAGTTTCCAAATGTCATATTTTACATAATTTGTGGGTGAATTGACCCCAATTCCTCTGCCTAAACTATCTGTAACCACATTCAAAACCCCATTTGGAGACCTTAAATTATGAGGCTGTGAACCCCAATATCTAATACTATTATTTCCTAAAACTGCCGAAAAAGCTCCCCCAGGCGTAAATGACTCAAATTGCCAAGCCCATAATACCTCTTTATTACCCGCTGATTTATTGATTTGTCCCTGAGCAAAAATATCCGAGAATAAATCGCCTGGTTTAGTAGCGGCAGCTCCGAATCGGGTGGTCATTAACTGAAAATCCCCAACTTCCTTGTTGATAACCTTGGTTGCCGCACCCACTGACTTATCATAGAAAGTGGCATCTTGGGTTTCCAAACCCAAGGAAATATATACCTCGCTCAACAAATGAAACGCAGCCGCTTTCGGTATTCTTCCGTCTTTTACATCAATAGCCAATAATTCGGATGCTTTTTGGAGGTCATTAGCGGAAAAATTAAGCACTTCCATCCTTGAATTACGTACAAAATCAAATTTTGGGGTAATCAAACGTTTATCAACAATGGGAACTCCACCATAAACATTTGCTAAGAAATTATAAGTATATCCTCTAAAAAATAAAGCCTGCCCTTTAATATTATTTCTTGCAGCGGTTGATATTTTCAAATCGGGATTATCAATATTTTCTATAATTAAATTGGCTCTTGCAATCATTTGTTTATATGCCCAATCCCAATAAACGATGGTTGCATCCAGATTTGAGTTT
>JAYUIP010000588.1:0-1824 GCA_043765945.1 Arcicella sp. | reverse complement strand
TTTGAGTTTGGAGAGTCTTGATGTTCTCCAAATTCAGATACGTCCTAAAATATTCTCTTTTAATTTACGGAGAATCAGGGTGATTTTTAGTAAATCTTGTGCATTTGTAGCATTGAATGGATTACTTACACAATAACTTTTTCAATTAATGTTGTGAAATACCAGAATCTTCTTTGAATCCAACAACCGTATACAGGGTTTTGGTCTTGATTTTTTTCCTGAGCTAAGATCATTGCAGCCAGCATTTGACCTTCTGGGGCGTGTCCATCACCTAATGACTGTTTAAATTCTTGCAAGAAAAAGTAGGGAGATTTTGGGCGACCAGAATTTGTTGGTGATGCCAACATACAATCCACAATTAGTGAGATAGAGATATTATTAACAATTCCTGAGAATTTACGTTCATGAAATGTACTTATTCGTTTAGGAACGTCAATTTGTGCAACGAAGAAAACAAAACTAATGAAGTTCATTTTTAGTTCTTCTTCATTCCACTCATCCCATTTGATTTCAAGCCTTTGTCTAACACTATCCATGATTTGAGATTCAAACGCAGTAAACTCACCTTTTACATCTAACCAATTTGTCAAGGTCTGACAGTCTTGTTTTTTTTTCAATATCAAAAGTATCAATTACTTCAAAAATGTCATAATGATTCACTTTTTTAATTGAATCGTTATTTCGCTTTGCCATATTAATTTAAAATTATTTATCGACAAAGATAGTAAATTTGGTTATTAAAATACATTTCTTAAAATCAATCCTATGCGAATAGACATCATATCAGTAGTGCCAAAACTAATGGAAAGTTTCTTTGGACATTCCATTTTGAAGCGTGGACAAGAGGCTGGTCATGCAGAAGTTGTTTTGCATGATTTACGAGAATATACCACCACAAAAAGTCGTCAGGTTGATGATTATGCTTTTGGTGGAGGTGCTGGAATGGTAATGTTGATTGACCCAATTGCCCGTTGTATCCGTCATTTGCAAGTAGAACGTGATTATGATGATGTGATTTATATGACTCCCGATGGTGAAACTTTCAATCAACAAACAGCCAATAGTTTATCGTTAGGTGGGAATCTGATTTTTCTTTGTGGTCATTATAAAGGCGTTGACCAACGAGTGCGAGATATGTTTATTACCAAGGAAATTTCTATCGGAGATTATGTTTTGTCAGGGGGAGAATTGGCGGCGGCGGTTTGTGCCGATGCTATTATTCGATTGATTCCAGGGGTTTTGAATGATGAAACTTCTGCCCTAACGGATTCATTTCAAGATAATCTTTTAGCACCGCCCGTTTATACACGACCCGCTGATTTTGAGGGAGTTACAATTCCAGAAATTTTATTGTCAGGACACGAAGCGAAGATAAATGAGTGGCGTTTTGAACAATCCATTGAAAGAACTCGAAATAGACGACCAGATTTATTATTAAGCTCAGGCTTAGAATAAAGGTATATTTGTCAATAGAATGGATATTTTAACGATTATGTAATATCACTCACTAAATCTATTATTATTATTAAAAGAAATTTTCAATATATTAGTTTTTTTTTCAAACAAATATATTATATTGCATATCCATTGTAAATGCGACGTTAAAACAATTTGCATTAATCATGGTTTTAATGATATTATGTTACAGGAATGGCACTGAGAATGAGCAAACATAAGTCAATACTTAAATAGAAAAAACAAAGTAAGGATTATAATTCGGAAAGCTCGACGTTAATAACGTTGGGCTTTTTTGTGTTTAAAATTATTCGTGTCATTTTTTTTGAGTTATTGATATAGTAATGAACAATAAAAGTTCAACTGTAT
>JAYUIP010000587.1:0-1825 GCA_043765945.1 Arcicella sp. | reverse complement strand
TTGACAAATCGCTTGGGAAAGAAATTAAACACAATCCTGAGCCAGATGAAATTATAATTAAATTTAAAAAATCATCTATTTCAAGGTTGAAAATATGGGCAATGGCTGCGAGTTTATTTCTCTTAATTGGTTATGTATCAGTATTTTATCTCAATAATAAATCGGATTCTACTGAACAAATTGTTGCCGAAGTTGCACCCCAATACGGTGATAAAATGGTGCAATATACCAGTTTAATTGAAAGTAAAAGAGAAGAAATCAAGCAAATCGAAACGCATGACCCCGTGATGTATAAAGAATTTGCCACTGAAATCGAAAAATTAAATCAGGATTATCAAAACCTTCAAATGGAATTAACCGAAACGCCTAATCAAGAAGATTTAGTGAAGGCAATGATACAGAATTTACAAGTACAATTAGACATTCTAAATCGTCAGTTAAAAATTATTGAAAAAGTAAAAGAGTATCAAAAGAATCCCATGAAGAGTGTTTGATTAGGGATTAAGGATTAGAAGTTATAATCCCCATTTTTTACATTTTTTTAACAAGACAAAACCATGAAAACAATATACAACATACTGATAATAAGCATTTTATGTATTTCAAATGCTTTGTCGCAAGATAGTTTGCAAAACAAATATCTAAGAATTGAAACACAAAGTGAGTCAATCCATAATCTTCTTGAACGCCATTCAACTGAAAGTATTGAACATTCAAAAAGAAGAGTTGAGGAGTTACAAAAGGAATTAAGTACATCTTCTAAAAATCGCTCGTTTTCGTACACTGTTCCAAGACCACCTTTGCCACCAATGCCCCCTTCTGAATATCAAAATTTTGACAGAAGCAATAAATCAGAAGATAACCCCATTGAAAAGAAAAAGACATTAACTAAAACATTTACCGTAGATTCAAAAGACCGCTTGAGCATTAGTAATCAGCACGGAGATGTGAAAATTGAACTTTGGGATAAGAACGAAATTAAGGTTGATATTACTATCACAGGTTACGGCTCAACGGAAGCAAAAGCTCAGCAACTCATTGATAATGTGGAGATTACGGATAAAAGAGAAGACGGTAAAATTTCTTTCAAAACCCTTATTGATACCGATGAAAATCCTTGGAGTTGGGGACATGGTTGGAATTGGAATGGGAAGAAAGATGATGAAAATACGAAATCCAAAAAGGGTGTAGAAATCAACTATAATGTCTATATGCCTCGCACGAATGCCCTTTCGGTTTCTAATAAATATGGCAAAACCATTATTCCTCAATTTGATGCACCTTTGAAGGTTACGTCTAATTATGGAAGTTTCACCGCTGACCGTTTAAAAGGACTTGATAAAGATATTTTTGTTCAATATGGCTCTGGAAATATCAAGCAAATGGACGATGGGGATTTACAGATTTCTTATTCAAAACTCAATATTGACAAGGCTGATAACCTCAAATTGAAGAATAATTATGGTTCTGTAACCTTAGACGACATCAACAATTTGGATGGAACGTTTCAATATTCGAGTGGGAAAATTGGTCGAATTAATGAAACAGGAAAATTAAACATTAGTTATTCAGACGGAGTACAACTTTCTGAAATGGCAAAAACTTTGAAAAGCTTGCATATTAATTCCAATTATACTGCCGTAAGATTACCTGTCAATGGTGATTGTAATGCAGATTTTGAAGTAACGACCACTTACGCTAATTTTCGTTATCCAACTGGCAAAGTGACGTTTACGGTCAATCCAGACGAAAACGACGATGATGATAGAAAAACAGGAATGGGCTGGCATCCTACCAAAACCTATAAAGGCAAAATTGGCAAAGG
>JAYUIP010000586.1:0-1827 GCA_043765945.1 Arcicella sp. | reverse complement strand
ACGGCGTAAGGAACGGTTTTGTCTTCATTATTAATTCCTTCCAAAATCTCTTTTACTGACATTTTATCTAAATTGTCGTAGTGCGAGGTTTCTTCGGTAGTAAGTAAATCTAAGTTAATTTCAGCCATGAGGTCAATGAAAGAATGAGAGAATAATTATAATAGAACAAATTTAAGTAATTGATTTTTAAAAACCATGCCATCATTCACTCATTCTATCATTGTAATTACTCCGAATAGTATTTAAAAAACAAAGGAATTGTTTCAATACCTTTATAGAAATTGAATAATCCAAAGTGTTCATTTGGCGAGTGAATCGCATCGGAATCAAGTCCGAAACCCATTAGAATAGTTTTTAAGCCTAATTCTTTTTCAAATAATGCCACAATCGGAATACTTCCTCCGCCCCGAGTTGGCACTGGTTTTTTCCCAAATGATTCTTCCATTGCACGCTCGGCGGCACGATATTCCTTCGAGTCGGTGGGCGTTACGTAAGGTTCTCCTCCGTGATGTGGGCGTACTTTCACGGTTACACCAGCGGGTGCGATTGACTCAAAATGTTTGGTAAACATTTGTGTCATTTTATCCGATTGCTGATTTGGCACTAATCGCATTGAAATTTTTGCCGATGCTTTTGAAGGTAAAACTGTTTTGGCTCCTTCGCCAATGTATCCACCCCAAATACCATTTACATCAAGCGTTGGGCGAATTGAAGCACGCTCAATGGTTGAATATCCCGCTTCTCCTCTTACGTCATTAATTGCTAAATCTTCTTGATAAGCCTCTAAACTAAAAGGTGTCAAAGCCATTGCTGCTCTTTCGGCAGGGTTTAATTCAAGAACATCGTCATAGAAATTTGGTATCGTTATGTGGTTATTTTCATCGTGTAAGGAGGCAATCATCTTGCTCAAAACGTTGATTGGATTTGCCACAGCACCACCATAAACGCCCGAATGTAAATCACGATTTGCCCCTGTTACTTCCACTTCTAAATAACTCAAACCACGCAAGCCAACGTCAATCGAAGGAATATCGTTGGCAACAATGGCTGTATCAGAAATCAAAATAACATCAGCTTTTAGTTTTTCTTTATTGGACTTTACAAATAATCCCAAATTATCAGAACCAACTTCCTCTTCACCCTCAATCATGAATTTGACATTGCAAGGAAGTGAATCGGTCGCCATCATGGTTTCAAAGGCTTTGATGTGCATATATACTTGCCCTTTATCATCGCAAGCCCCACGTGCGTAGATTTTTTCATCCTTCACAACGGGTTCAAACGGGGGAGAATCCCAAAGATTTAGTGGGTCAGCGGGTTGAACGTCATAGTGTCCATAAACTAAGATTGTTGGTAAAGATTTATCAATAATTTTTTCTCCGTAAACAATTGGATGCCCAGCGGTTTCATTGATTTCAGCCAAATCAGCCCCTGCGGATTTGAGTTTTTCACATATAAATTCTGCCGCCAAACGAACGTCAGTTTTATATCTACTATCAGCACTCACCGATGGAATTCTCAATAATTCAAGCAATTCCGAAAGAAAACGGTCTTTATGTTGTTGGATGTATCGTTGCATAATTGGTTGGTTTTGAAAATGAATAATTACAGCAAGAATAATATAGGTGCGTATCGCATACCCCCGTCAGACGAAAGGGGCGTATGCGATACGCCCTTACATTATTTTTGTAATAGTTTTAAACTTCCACAAAAGTAAAAAATGAAGACCCAAAAATCAGAAAACCTGACCTTTAATTCTTCATTTTTAAATTTTATTTTAGGTAATTTGTTTCTTAGAGAGCCTTCTTTTTACGCAAAAACATTTTA
>JAYUIP010000585.1:0-1827 GCA_043765945.1 Arcicella sp. | reverse complement strand
CCGAGTGTGTATGTCGCTACTGCAACCGAAATTAACATTACAATTTGTGGGTCGCCAATGAATGAACTAATGGATTTTAAGGTAGGATTATTTTTTGTATATAAAGTTACAATAGTAATAAAAGAATTGAAAGGAAATGGAATGAAAGCCATAATCCGGATTATGTAGATAATTGGTATGGTTGTAACAGCCAGTAAAAATACGGGTAAAAGAGCGGTGAAAAAGCTGTTAAATATACTTGGTAATTGAGCTTCTGGTAGCGTTTCGTTTTGGAAAGTTTTTAAAGGCTTTGAAGGGATTTTCTTTAAAGTTGTGGCAAAAAGTGGTCCTCCGATGATGATTGCGGGAATGGCAATAGCAAAACCATACAACAAAGTAATGCCCATATTAGCACTAAATTGAGCAACTAATGCAGCAGGTGAAGGATGCGGAGGCAAAAACCCGTGTGCAACCGAAAGGGAAGCCAACATGGGAAGACCCACATAAACGGCAGGTAATTTATATTGATTGACCACTGAAAAAATTAAAGGAATCATTAACACAAAACCCACATTATAGAAAAGTGGAATTCCAATAATAAAACCCGTGCAAACCAATCCCCAGTGGATATTTTTTTCACCGAAAATATTCATCATCACGGACGCAATTCGTTGGGCAGCACCACTTTCTGCCACAATTTTTCCTAACATCGCCCCCAAGGCAATCACAATGACTAAAGAACCCAACATATCTCCAATCCCTTTTTGAAGGGATTTGCTGATATTTTCTATGGGAATTCCTGTAAGAATTCCTGCAATAATTGAAACGACAAGAAAGGCTAAGAATGGATTTATTTTCCCCCAAGTAATTAATAAAACTAAGAGTCCGATACAGATGGCAATGGTTAGTAGGGTCATTTGAATAGTGTTTTTTGGGATTTGAAAATACACGCATTTCAACCTTAAATCTGATTTTACAAATCCTTTAAAGCGTCATGTACTTTCTTGAATTTCCTAAAATTTTCTTGATAAACAAGTTGATTTTCTCTATTTGGTAGAAATACTTTTTCTTCAATTTCTTTATTATTTGATTCAACGCCAAAAGCCATGAAACCAATGAGAACCGCTCCCCACGCCGAACCTTCAATTTTTTGAGAAACTGCTACTTTCATTTGAAAAATATCAGCTGCAATTTGTAACCAATCATCATTTTTCGTGAATCCACCACTCGCCATGATGATAATTTGTTCTCGCTCCTTTTTATCAGGAATTAATATTTCAGTTATACTCAATAATCCAAATAAAATTCCTTCGAGGGTTGCACGGATGAAATGTGCTTTTGTATGATTGATGGTGATTCCTATGAGTGTTCCTTGGGCGGAAGCATCCCAAATGGGAGCTCTTTCTCCCAATAAATAAGGTACAAAAATTAATCCATTTGACCCTGCGGGAACATTTTGAGCATGGGATATCAATTCATCAAAAGATTCATCAGTTTGTAGGATTGCTTCTTTTAACCATTGCAAAATAATCGCTCCATTATTCACTGCCCCCAACGTAAGATACTGGCTATCAACAAGATGGTAGCATTGCGTTCTCATTTGTGAATCAATAAAAGGCTTTTCGATGGGTAAACGCACAGCTCCACTTGTGCCAATGGTGAGAGACATTTTGCCTTTTTTCATAGCTCCAGTGCCTAAATTTGCCAAAGCTCCATCTCCTCCTCCTAAGATAAACGTATAATTTTTTAAGAGACTTTTTACCGAATGAGTAGGTGCAACAATGGCAGAAAGTTTATTTTGTGAAATACCCAAATAATTTAAAATTTTATCATTCCAACATAAACATT
>JAYUIP010000584.1:0-1828 GCA_043765945.1 Arcicella sp. | reverse complement strand
TTAACGTTCGATAACAATCCCAAAAATCCACTAATCCAACGAATCCAAATTCAGACAATTACCTATTCAATTTAACCCGCAACACTGTCGAACCATATTGACCGTTTACGAAATTTCCCACAACTTCCAATCCTAAGAATTTTCCAATACCCGAAATGCCATAGCCAATTTCGACATAATTGAATTTTTGATTCGGAATATTCAAATAATTGGCAAAAATAGATTCTTTCAAACCGTAAATTCTTAAAGGTGTGATTTGGGTTAAAAGAAATTTTTGAAAATCATTGGCGACGAAAACTTCTAAATAGTTTCCTTTCGTACTGTGTAAATAATAATCCAAATTTCGGAAGGCATCGAAGCTAAATGAGCGAATAAAAGTTTGGTTCCCGTTAAAATGGCGAAAATCTGAAAAGTAGGTTGGTGCTTTTAAAAAACCTCCATAATTAGCCAATACGTGCAAATCTCCTAATTTTTTAAGTTCAAATGTTTGCTCAAAACTTCCTTCCAATTTTGAAAAATTACCGTCCGACATTAATCCGTTCGTACTTTTTAGTCTAAAATTTGGGTTGCCTTGATTCACCGTAATTTCTCGGTTATTAAACTTTCTTTTCTTGGCAAATGGTCGGTAAGAAAAAAGAAAATCAACGGTGGCAAGTTCTGGATTAACGAATTTATCATCCTTCAATTCAATATTTTGGGGTTGATTTGAAGTAAATTCTTTGTCTTTTGTTTCAATCCAAGGTTTAAAATTAGACAGATTTTGCAATTCTTTCCTTTTGGCATATTCAAGATTAAAGGTCAAGGTTAATTTCTCAGAAAAACGATTTCTGTGTTCAAAATTGAGGTAATCTTTCTGATAAATTTTCAGGTAATTTTCTTCGCCAAACATCGTAAAAAGCGTATTTACAAGGTTTGAAAGGGGATTATTAGCATTGTATTGTTGAACATAACTACCCCCTTTTATTTGAAAAGTATGATAATCTTGTAAGTGATAATATCCCAAATTCCAGTTAAATGCCTGTCTGCCAAGTGCATAACGTAAATCAGTAAAAAGTGAAGTTCGCTTCGTTAATTTCTCACGAGTTTCATATTTTAGACTGCCTTGTAAATAATATCCATCAACGGTATTGGCATTTCCTAATTCAAAAAGTGGAGAAGAATAGGTCAAAGACTTGGGATAAAAACCGTAAAAATCATCCCTTTTTCCATAGTTATAAGTTTTGCCCATCAATAAATGAGCAACTTTGAAAATGGGTAAATTCTTAATCGAATCCTTTTTGTATTGACCTTCGTTTGCTTTCGTAATGCTGTCAGCTTGTGCATAACCCTTTATTTCAAAGTCAGTTAGCGGTACTTGTCGCTCAATATTCCAAAAATCTGACGTTCTTTTTTTGAATAAAGTATCAACTTCAATGCTGTATGAACGCACCAAAGCAACATCTTCACCTTTCGTTTTTCGCTCTTTTTTATCTTCTTTTTCGGAAGATTTCAAGAATTTTTCTAATTGTTTTCTGGTAATTTCTTTCTGTTTCAACGACGTTTTGGCATTAACTTTTTCACTTTTCAAGGCAATTGCCTCCGCTTTATCAATTTTTTCATCAATGACAACGGGTTTTTGATGATATTTTTCATTTACCGAAACGTTATAATTTCTAACATTTGTCACATAATTGAAGAACCCATTAAAGCCAAAAGCATCAAAATCAGACCTAAAAGCATAACTCACAGGCAGCCAAACATCTTTAAAGGGCGAGTAAATAATCTTGACGTTATTTGAAGTATTATCATCCTTAAATTTCAAATCCAAGCTGTGGATATACCAAGAATC
>JAYUIP010000583.1:0-1830 GCA_043765945.1 Arcicella sp. | reverse complement strand
GTTTTTTGATGTTCTCATACAGGCGTTTAGCGGCGTAGTATTGCGGATAGCGACAAACAATTTTTTTGTTCGTTCGACGATCCGCATTTTTAGAGCTGTCAGGAATGTAAATAAAGGTGCAAATAATATCTCGCAGACGGTTTTGTCAAGCGTTCACTGCACAAGTGTAAACATCCTGTAGATGCCGTCCACATTTTTGCTAATCCTGAAATTCTACTCCAGGCATAGAAAAGTTCGTAAGATGCAAAAATGAACCCGCTTTGTCGTTTACACCATTGCTGATTACACAAAAAGCATTGTATTTAAAAAGTTCGGGAACGTCTCGACGGTAGTGTTTTGTCAATTGCTCAAAGGCGGTGAAAATGGTAGCTTCTTCAAGGATAGCACTCTTAAATTCAAAACTACCAAGGGCAAACCGTTGATGTAAATAATGCCATTAGGGATGCAGTTTTCAGTGCCAACAATTTCTAATTGAGTAACGAATTTATGAATATTACCATCCGTTTCGTACGTAACGCTCGGCTCTGAAACCGAGATTTTATCTAAGTCATTTACTCGCTAATTATGACTCTAAACCATTGTAGTCTATTAATTCAATGTAAAGTCTTTTTGATTACGGTCTTCATCTCGTTTCAAAATAAAACCATCGCTCAACCATCATAAAATGGTTTTATTGCTTTCGTAGAGGTTGCTGGTGGGATTTGAAGTATAATAGATTTTCTTCGGTTTCAGTGAGGTTTTACTTTTATATTTGGTGAGTAAATAACGAAGTAAATCTTCATCAATCAATACTTCGTCCGTAGTTCTGACGATGCTATTGTCCAAAAAATGAGGAAAATTTTCGTTTTTCAATAACTCAATAGATGTTTTTTCTAATTGTGCTTCGGTGAATTTCATTTTGTAGGTTTTCTTAGATTTTTAATATTACTTTCCAATTCTTTCAAGCCCAGTTTTCCTTCTACTAATTTTTGCGTTTGTTTATATTTTTCAAACTTTTCGCTTGATTTTTCCAGTGCTTTTCATGGTTTATTTTTCCTGTGTGTGATAACAATTCTCTTTCGTTCAATTGTAAAATAGTATCTAATCTACTTATCCAATCGTTCATATACATGGGCGTGTGTTGTTGTGCCATAGTTTCCGTAAATGCCAAACACTGTTCAACCAACAAACCTAAAATCTTTATTTCATCTTCGTTCAAGTAGTTTTTGGCAATGCTTACATCCGATTTTTTGATGGTGACCGAGAGGACTATTCATCAAAAGAAAACATTCCTAACAGTGGGGGACTTGCATCTATGCTGCGAAATACCAATTCGGTGGCGTATGTTGGCAAATTGCCCAAAGTAACTTATTCTGAACTATCTTAAAGAACGTAATCGTCTTGTCATCTTTGGCATCATAATCAATACTTGTGGTGTAAATATCCTTTATTTCTGGTATAAAAACCGTTTAGAAATGCGTATTTCTCTAATCCGTTTTTGCAATTCGGTGAAATAGTTCATCGAATTCCCCGTCCTGAAACGTTAATTATTCAGTATAAATCCTTTGATAATATACTCCTTTAATCGCTGAGTTGCCCAAATTCTGAATTGTGTCCCTTGTAGTGATTTTACTCGGTAACCCACCGAGATAATTATATCAAGGTTATAGTATTCTAAATTATTGTTCACATATTCCTTAATAGGATGTAAAGATAATCATTAATTTGTCTTTTAAAACAAACTCAATTGTCCTAAAATCTTCTTGCTCGCCATTAAATAGGGCTTTCGTTTTTCGGATTCAACCAACTTCACATCCGTTTTAAAAACCGTCCCAACAATCATTTGATTCC
>JAYUIP010000582.1:0-1842 GCA_043765945.1 Arcicella sp. | reverse complement strand
CTAAAATAAGGTCATACGTGCCTTGGTCGCCCATAAATTGCTTTTCTCCTCCTCCGTTTAGGTCGTCATAAACAGGCACTTTCATAGGGGTCCACGTGGTTCCTGCATCAAAACTTTTCAAAAAGAAATTGGCTTTTGATACTCCGCTGAGGGCAGAAACTGCGTAAATAACCTGAGATTCTCCCTTCGTACTTGGAGCGAGAGCAAATTCTACCCGACCTTTCTTGAAAGTTCCCTCGGGCGTAATATCTTTAAAAGCATTCACCGAATCATTGGTGGATTTCGATATTTTAACAGCAAATAATCCTGAACCTTCTGCCACGTATAAAATTCCATCCGACCCGATTTCCATGTCCGAAACCCTATCAAAATTATCGTTCGATGGTGCATTTGTTCCCGTCACAACCGTCCAACTTGTACCTCCGTCTTTTGAACGAAATAATCCACCATAATTCAACACAAAAACTTCGCCTTTTGAGTTTACGATAATCTTATATATTTCCCTCCAACTTGCTCCGTTACCAAGTTTAACATAATCTGGGATGGTTGAATCTAATCGCTTCCAGGTCGTTCCTGCGTCAATGGTTTTCCAAATTCCTGCCCCGCCCGAGCCACTTGAACCCGTGTTATCCGTACTTCCAGAACTTCCTCTTTCGCCCGTGCCAGCGTACATAATTTTAGGATTATTGGGGTCGGAAGCGATCCAACCAACAGCTATATTATCCCAAAGATCATTGACTTTCTGCCATGAAGATTTTTCGTCAGTAATATTGTTGTTAAACCATAATCCCCCTGCAACGCCACCAACCCAAACTTTTCTCTTAGTGGAATCATTCAAATCCCAAAGCATCGCACGAGTACGCCCGCCCACATCATTCGGTCCACGTTCTGTCCATTTGATGTTCGGAATGGCTGATTGAACCCTACTACTTTTGCTTTTTTGGATAGTGCGATACATTTCCATACGAGATTTTTCTAACTCATTCCGAGGAATTTGTCCCGTTTTAGGATCTTTGGTGATGAGTTTTTCCCAATTGGCTCTTTGCAATTGGCTGTTTCCGCCTTCTTCTCTATCTTGTGAAAAGGCAACCAAGGGGAAAAATAATAGAATTGAGAGTGTAAAGTTTTTGAGCATGATTATTCTGGTTTGTGTTAAGGTAATTTTTGCAGTTCATCAAAATTAAAGAAATGAATGTAATTTATTTTTTTATTATAGTAAAGGAGAATATGAGGGAAATTGGATGATAAATTATTAATTGGTAGTAAATTTTACTTCATCTTAACGTTGGTACTGATTATAAGCATTGTAAAATAAAAAGGTAGGTGTGAATGATTTCACAATTGTAATAAATTACGTCCCACTTTTAGTGTCCATCGAAGCGTAAAACCTGAATTGGGTACAAATTTGCTCTTGATTACTATCAAAAATATCTGATTTATAGTTAGTAAAGTTGACTTACAAAGCCTGCGTTTCATGTTCTTTCTCCAAATCAATTATCAAAGATTCGCCTTCTTTATTATTGTTGGCAACCTAAAAGTTCTGGGTTTTCGTCGGTCACTTTTTGAACCGATAAAGTGTCCTATGCTAATGAAGCTGTACAAGGTTTTTTGTAAGAAAGCAACATCTGACCCGTGAATCAGAAATGGACATTATTTATTAGCGGTTAAGAAAAACCAAAAAGAGTTGTTTGAGGATATTAGTTGTGCCTTTGCCGCCAATAAACCATTATCTATTGAGGAAAAGACCACGGTAGATTTGAAATCAGAAAGTATAGTATTTTATTGGCTCAATCAACTATGGATGAAGAGATAGTAACAGGGTGGTTTTTAAGAGGAAGTGAA
>JAYUIP010000581.1:0-1843 GCA_043765945.1 Arcicella sp. | reverse complement strand
CGCCCGTCACTTGTAAACTCATAGACAGGCAAAGCCACGAAGGTATTTATGGTATGCCAAGCATCAAAAGTGCCATCCGCTTGTTTAGTTTGGGTAATATATGTGGGAGACCATTTACCTACGATTGTGGTTGGAGCAATGTCTTCTTTTGATGTACAGGCTGTCAGAAGAAGGGAGATTATTAGGGTTATTAATTTCATGACTTCAGTTCGTTTTTATAAAGACATTATTTAAATACAAAACGTTGGAATACACTTTTTAATTCCTACAAATAAGCAGAATCACCACTTATAATGTTACATGAACAAAAAGCCATGACTCGCAAAAATCATGGCTCTACTATTTAGTTTTGGTTGTTTATTTCTTTACATATGGAATAAAATTATACTTAGATTTCACGGCTATTACCTCTGCAATCTTGGCAAAAACCAACTTTGGAACATCAATTTTATGATCAACTAGTTTTATGTCAAAATTGCACGCTAAGCTAATTTTTTGATTATCAACTGTTAATTTACCTTTCAAATCACGAGCTTGCGTAACGCCATGAAGCGTTAATTGCCCTTTGGCAGTTATATCATACGTTCCATTTTTGGTGTAATCAATTGCTTCTACTATTTTCCCTTTGAAAACGCCCGTTGGAAATTTCTCTGATTCCATGTAGTTTTCGTTAAAATGTTCCTGCATTAATTTATTCGGAAAGTCAAAGGCACTCATTTTCATGCTTACTGCCACTTCATTGGTACTTGTATTTAAGATTGCACCAACAGTTTTATTTACTGCCGAAATATTTTCAACGGGTGTTTCTGAGAAAAAATTCGTCTCACCCGATTGTGTGGCATAAAGTTGCCCGAAGGATTTACTTGATATTAAAAGACTGAATACCAAGAGCTTAATAGTATTTTTCATGTGTTTTATTAATTTGATATTTTCTATTTGAGCGTGAATACACATGGGATTTAAACGAAGACCTTTGAAGTAGCCACTTAGTCTTTGTCTGAAGTATTTCAACTTCCAACCCCCAGTAACCTATTTATGCAATTCTTTTGCTTTTTTATCTAAACTGAAACCCCTTGCGATATTAAATCCGTAAAAAATACCTCCGTCACTCCAAGATTTTGTGGTTTGGGCAATGAATTGGCGTTCAATCATACCTCTCGAATTGGTGAAATGTAATTGGAAAACGTGTCCGCCCGTTTCAATATCAAAGCCGAGAGCCAAAGAATTATTGTATTGACTTGAAGCGGGACGGTTGAAATCTGCGTAATAATATTCACCTGTGATACTTAATCTTTTGGTCAATTTTACTCTTCCTCCTACGCCCAAGGCTATCATGTCATTTGGTGTGTCAGTAGTTTCTGATTTATTAAAATGAAGAAAGGTTGGCATTAATTGTAAAGAAAATTTGTCACTGAATTTTCTTGCAATTAACACTTGCCCCGTGTAAGTCATTCGCTCCAAATTATCCTTGTATCTCATCACCGTGCCTGATTCTAAGGCTGAACCCGTTTCGACCGTGCTAATGGCGTTGCTTCCGTATAAAGTCATGGTTACGGGCATGGTGTTGGACTGGCGAAGGAGTTTGTATTTGGCATAAAAATCATACATTTTCTCTTGTGAACTTCTGCCGATTCCTACGGTGAGTTGGTTGCTAATTCCGTATTCCAAACCCAAGCGAATTCGGGCTTCGTCTAATCCGAAAAAGTTTTCAATAAATCCCGTATTCAAGGCTCCAAAACGGTGCGAAATCCAGAAGTTTAAATGGTTTTTGCTTACTGTTTCAATTGTTTGACCGTTTATGAGTCGAGTACCTTTGAAAGTTGCGGATGTATAGTCAATTTGA
>JAYUIP010000580.1:0-5364 GCA_043765945.1 Arcicella sp. | reverse complement strand
CTTCCGAAACATTTTTATGCGATTCAACGTGGACATTCTGCCCCACAATGCCAATATCTGCCACGCCATCTTCCACATATCCAGGAATATCATCGTCTCTAAGGAACAAAAATTCGGCTGGAAAGTTAGAGGAAATTGCTTTCAATTTACCCGCCCCATTATCAAATTTAATTCCGCACTCTTTAAAAAGGTTGAGAGAATCATCACTCAATCGTCCAGATTTTTGGACGGCAATTCTTAAAATTGTATTATTCACGACTTGTGTTTTAATGGTGATTGGTGAATTGTGATTTTAGGACCGAATGATTCAACTTTAAAATCCATAATGGTCAAACACTACTTATCATAAAACAAAATTACTCAATGAAGTTTAGCTTTTGGGTGCTTTTCTTTAAATTGTCATTAATTCGTTTAAAATTTTGGACAAACAAAAAAAGCAGCCTCATCAAGACTGCTTTTCTGAATTACACTTCATCAACAAACTAAAAACCAAATTGGACTACGTTTAAAGTAGTCGTTTTGATAATTTGAGAATAAAGGTAATAAATTAATGATGCGTTGTCAAAATATTTATCCTCAAATATTCAAATTATTAGCTGTAGGAGAAGGACTCGAACCTCCACGGTGTGATTAGATATAGTACAAAAAAGCGGTGGTCCACCCCAGTCTATCTTACGATAGGCATTATACTAATTTTATTTCATATTCACCACCCTCGAGACAGGAGGGTACGTCTGCCAAATTTCATCACCCTACAGTATGATTGCCTTTACGACCTGACAAAATTAGTACATTGGTCTTCATTTTACAAATATTTGATAAAAAAATGTAAAAATTTACAATATTTTAAAAAATTTATTGTATTTGTTATAAATATTAAAATTTATCTTTTAAATTATACTTTATTTTGAGATTTTTTTAATGAGTATTTCGGGCTGAATTTGGATTCGTAGAATTTGTGGATTCTTTGGATTAAAACTTTGAGGATAAAATTCGAAAAATCTTATAATCCCACGAATCCAAATTCAGACGAAAAAACGGACGTAAACTCCACAGCAAATGATAAATAAAAACGCAACAATTGATGAAGTCGATATGAAAATATTGAGCCTTTTAATGAAAAATGCCAATATGCCATACACTGAAATCGGAAAACGAGTAAACGTATCGGGTGGAACTGTTCACGTGCGCATGACCAAAATGGAGGAAGCTGGAATCGTAACGGGTTCTCAATTAGTGATTGACCATACCAAATTGGGCTGGGACATATCGGCTTTCTTAGGGATATACTTGGATAAAAGTTCGCTTTATGAAGAGGTAGCTATGCAATTATCTGAAATTCCCGAAGTCATCAGTATTAATTATACAACTGGTATTTATTCAATATTTGCTAAAATCGTTTGTCGTGATACAGTACATCTACGAGAGGTTTTGCATGATAAAATCCAAAAAGTGCAGGGAATTCAACGAACAGAGACTTTTATTTCTTTGGAAGAATCATTAAATCGTCCTGTACCTTTTTCAGTTTAAAGTAGAACAGGTTTCCAACTGGGACGCATAGTCCTGTTCCATATTAAGTTAAGGGAACAGGACTATGCGTCCCAGTTGGAAACCTATTCTACTTTAAATAGAAAAATTCTAAACAAGAGAACTAATCTACTCGTTTTACAGTTAAATTTGCAGGATAATGAATGATTTTTTCATTACCACAAAACCAATTTTTTAGACCAATAAAATGGCAAAGGAAGAAATAGATATCTTAGAAGAAGTAACCTCCTCGGAGTATAAATATGGTTTTCATAATGACTTTGAAGCGGATGAAATTCCAGCGGGTTTGAGTGAGGACGTTATTAGACAACTTTCAGCCAAAAAAAATGAGCCTGATTGGATGCTACAATGGCGTTTGAATGCTTATGCTTTATGGTTGGAAATGAAAGAACCGAAATGGTCGAATGTGAATTATACGCCCATTGATTATCAGGCAATTAAGTATTATTCTGCCCCTAAGGTTGCTAAGGTTGTGGACTCAATGGACGATATTGACCCTGAATTGAGAGCAACATTCGAGAAATTGGGTATTTCGTTGAAAGAACAAAAACGAATGCTGAATGTGAAAGATGGCGAAGAAAAAGAACTCTCTGGAATTGCCGTTGATGCCGTGATTGACTCAGTTTCGGTTGGAACAACTTTCAAGGCAGATTTAGCGAAAAGAGGCATTATCTTCTGTTCAATTTCGGAAGCAATTCAAGAGCATCCCGAATTAATTAAAAGATATTTAGGTTCTGTTATTCCAGCAAAAGACAACTTCTTTGCAGCATTGAATGCGGCAGTTTTCTCGGACGGTTCGTTTTGTTACATTCCAAAAGGAACTCGTTGTCCAATGGAACTTTCAACTTATTTCAGAATTAATGCGGCAGGAACTGGTCAATTTGAAAGGACATTAATTGTTGCCGATGAAGGTTCTTATGTAAGTTATTTAGAAGGTTGTACTGCCCCACAAAGAGATGAAAATCAACTTCATGCGGCTTGCGTAGAAATATTTGCTCATAAAGATTCGGAAGTAAAATACTCAACGGTTCAAAACTGGTATCCTGGCGATAAAGAAGGGAAAGGTGGAATTTATAACTTCGTAACCAAGCGTGGAATTTGTGATGGTGCGAATGCTAAAATTTCTTGGACACAAGTGGAAACGGGTTCGGCAATTACCTGGAAATACCCATCAGTTATCTTGAAAGGGGATAATTCAATCGGCGAGTTTTATTCAGTTGCGGTTACAAACAATATGCAACAAGCTGATACGGGTACTAAAATGATTCATATTGGCAAAAATACCAAGTCAAGAATTGTATCAAAAGGTATTTCAGCAGGACGTTCGCATAATTCATATAGAGGATTAGTTGAGGTAATGAAACGGGCAGACAATGCACGTAATTTCTCGCAATGTGATTCCCTTTTAATGGGTGATCGATGCGGAGCTCACACATTTCCATATATAGAGGTTAAAAATAAAACCGCTACGGTAGAACACGAAGCAACGACTTCAAAAATTGGGGAAGACCAATTGTTTTATTGTAATCAAAGAGGAATTTCAACTGAGGCAGCCGTAGCGTTAATTGTTAATGGATATGCCAAAGAAGTATTAAATCAATTACCGATGGAGTTTGCCGTTGAAGCCCAAAAATTATTGGCGGTTTCTTTGGAAGGTTCAGTTGGGTAAGATATACAAGTTTTTGGTACATAAAAAGGCTTCTGTTTTCAATAAACAGAAGCCTTTTTTATGTATTTTTGTCGTAAACCACCATAACAAAAATAAAATGAAGAAAATATTACTCTTTGCCCTTTTTCTTCCGCCATTTGCCCAGAGCATTATTGCCGTTGATTATTTTAAAGGAAATTATAAAGCTGCCCTTGATTCCGCAAAAAAATACGATAAACTAATTTTTATGAATATTGCTGCTACCTGGAGTGGTGCGTCTAATCGGATGGAACGCAGTATTTTCAAGGACGAAGTAGTTAACAATCAACTTAATAGCAATTTTTTGCCTTTGCGTATAGAAGCGTCTTCTGATGAGGGCGTTTTGGTTCAAAAACAATTTGGTATTGCTGCTCTACCTGCTTATTTAATCATAAATCAACAGGGTGGAATTGTAAGGTTAAGGATTGGTGAATCTTCAATGGAAGCATTTAGTACCTTTTTAGTAGAAGCATTAAATGAACCAAATGGATATGAAAATTTAGAAAAAGAAACCTTAATTTCGTTCAATTCTTCTGCCAAAACCCCGAATGATTATTCTTGGGTAACATACAATTTTAATTACCTATTATCGAAGCCCGAATTAGCGTTGACTTTATACGTTGGAAATAATTTTAAACCAAAAGGAGTAGCTTCAAAATTAGAAGTTTTCCATGTTTTGATGAATTGTGCCAGGAAAGCTGGGAAAGCTAATAATGTAGCCCTATTGAATGAGGTGAACATTTATGCGGAAAATATTAATTTCAAAAATAGAGAAAAGACCTTCATTAATTTGGTATATTTCCTTGAAAAAAATGATGCAACGAATACCAAAAAATACTTGATTGAGTTATCGGAAAGTAAAGATAGATTTGCTGATTTTCAGTTTACTGGGGTTGTGTTATCTGAATTTATGAGAACAATAGCTGAGATATATTTTAGAACTGCGGATTCGGAAACACTTTTATCAACGCTTGAAAAAGTGAATAATCAAAATAGTAATTTTGAAAGAGTTTATCCCGAAAGAATTTATAAATATTACAAATCAATCCTCTTAGAAAAAGTGGGAAATTCGGATGAGGCAAAAGCAATTGCCAAAGAAATTCTGAAAACTTATGAGTTTGTTCCTGCTGATAAAAACTATGAGGAAAGGATTGAGGAATTAGAAAAAATTGTTGATGAAAGAGAATGATACGATACAATCCAAAAGAGTGGTTCACTTTTATTTTTAGGTTACATAAAGCTGATACTTTTCGTCAATTGACCCCGATGATGTTGAGTATTGCACTTTATGTGGGAGTGGTTGCTTTATTAGAGATTGAGGTTTTCAATTTAGGTAAAGACAGTCACTTGATAAATATCACTGTTATGCACGGGATGTTAGGTTTTGTGATTTCGCTCTTGTTGGTTTTTAGAACAAATACTGCATACGACCGCTGGTGGGAGGGGAGAAGATTATTAGGCAGTTTGGTTAATAATTCCAGAAATTTAGCGATGAAATTAAACGCTCTTCTTCCCGAAAGTGATCTTGAAAATAGAAAATTTTATAGGCTGATTGTCATAGAATATGCTTTTGCTATGAAAAGACATCTTCGTGGAAATCAGCACGATAGCGAAGTATTCACATCAATTTATCAAATCTCAGATAAACTACATAAACCCAATTACTTGGCTAATTTGCTTTTAAAAAAAGTTAACGAATTATATGTAAACAAGACCATTTCAGGCGAACAATTATTGTTTTTGAATAATGAAGTCAGTTCTTTTACTGATATTTGTGGTGCCTGTGAACGAATCAAAACTACACCAATTCCGTTTTCGTATTCTGTGTTTATTAAAAAATTTATCTTTTTCTACGTGATGACTTTGCCTTTCGGATATGTTTTTACCTTAGGTTATATTGCAATACCAGTCGTTGTTTTTGTATTTTATGTGTTGGCAAGTTTAGAAATTATTGCCGAAGAAATTGAAAATCCCTTCGGAACCGATGCTAATGATTTGCCCGTTACTCAGATATGTAAAAATATCCAAAAGCACGTTTCAGAACTTATTTAAAGGCTTTTAAAATTTTGTTTGATCGTACACTCATTCTTAAAAATAACTCAATTATTTCTCACCTTTATTTTTTTATT
>JAYUIP010000579.1:0-1844 GCA_043765945.1 Arcicella sp. | reverse complement strand
AAATCCAAAGCCATTACGCCCACATTGTTCAAAGGCAATTGCAATGCACCCGCACATTGTTGTTTGGCAACTCGTCCACCTACGCATCTATCCACTTTATTAGTGAGCCAATCTTTACACGCAACTGCCTCTAATTGAAGTACTTGGTTCAAATATTCACTGATATTTTCAACAGAATATTCTAAATCTTGATAATTTCTTTCGATGGTTTTGTCCTCCATAATCACCTTTGGAGAACTCCCAAACATATCTTCAATCGCAAAATCCATTGGTTTTATGCCCATTGATTTTGACTGAAATGTGAAACGTTGATTGTTCGTTACGTCACCCACCACATACATCGGCGAACGCTCACGATCAGCAACTCGTTGGAGGATTTCCAAATCTTTTTCACCAATCACCAAACCCATTCTTTCCTGCGATTCATTACCGATAATTTCTTTGGCAGAAAGCGTTGGGTCACCGACTGGCAATTTATCCAAGTCAATCAAACCGCCCGTTTCTTCAATCAATTCTGAAAGACAATTCAAATGTCCCCCCGCACCGTGGTCGTGGATTGAAACGATGGGATTATGGTCGGCTTCAACCATGCCTCTGATGGCATTTGCCGCTCTTTTTTGCATTTCTGGATTGGAACGTTGAATGGCATTTAGTTCAATTCCTGAGCCTAATGCACCCGTATCCGCCGAAGAAACTGCCGCTCCGCCCATGCCAATTCGGTAGTTTTCACCACCCAAAATCACCACTTTATCGCCTTCGGTTGGTTTTTGTTTGATGGCTTGGTTTGCCTTTCCGTAGCCAATGCCACCCGCCAACATAATCACTTTATCGAAACCTAATTTACGGGCTTCTTCTTCGTGTTCAAAAGTCAAAACGGAACCTGCAATCAAAGGTTGACCGAATTTATTGCCAAAATCAGAAGCACCGTTCGAGGCTTTTATCAAAATATCCATGGGCGTTTGATATAACCAATCCCGTTCCGTCATTCCATTTTCCCAAGGACGATTTTTTTCTAATCGAGAATACGAAGTCATGTAAACCGCCGTTCCTGCCAAAGGCAAAGAACCTTGTCCACCCGCCAAACGGTCACGAATTTCACCACCCGCACCCGTGGCAGCACCATTAAAAGGCTCAACGGTGGTGGGGAAATTATGAGTTTCGGCTTTTACAGAAATCACCGAATCGAATTCTTTTTCTGTGTAAAAATCGGGCTTGTCGGCAGTATTTGGAGCAAACTGGACTACTTTTGGTCCTTTTATGAAGGCAACATTATCTTTGTAAGCAGAGACAATATCGTTGGAATTTTCTTGGGAAGTTTTTTTAATTAATTTGAAAAGAGAAGAGTCTTTGGTTTCGCCGTCGATGATGAAAGTACCGTTGAAAATCTTGTGGCGGCAGTGTTCTGAGTTTACCTGCGAGAATCCAAATACTTCTGAATCAGTCAGTTTTCGTTCTAATTTTATGGATAAATTATTCAAATATTCAACTTCTTCATTACTCAATGATAAACCTTCTTGTTGGTTATAAGCCGCAATATCATCAATCAATAAAATCGGGTCGGGGTAAGCGTTGATTTTGTATATTGTTTGATTAAGTCCGTCATATTTTTGCGAAATCATGGGGTCAAAATCCTCAAAATATTCTGATACTTCCTTAAATTCTTCAATTCTAATAATGCCCGAAATGCCCATATTTTGGGTTATTTCAACGGCATTTGTACTCCAAGGCGTAATCATTGCCGCCCGTGGACCCACAAAAAACGAACCGAACGACGACATATCGGAATTGAAGGAAGTGAACTTATTTTCAGCCGAGCTATTGAATAACCAATACAGTTTTTTGAT
>JAYUIP010000578.1:0-15887 GCA_043765945.1 Arcicella sp. | reverse complement strand
ATACCGCTTCAACGTTAAAAGACATTATTTCGCACGCCAAAGAATATGGCTTCGTGTTTCCTTCGTCCGAAATTTATGACGGACTTCAAGCCGTTTATGACTACGGGCAAAATGGCGTTGAACTCAAAAATAACCTCAAAACGCTCTGGTGGAAAGCCATGACGATGCTCAACGACAACGTTGTGGGCATTGATGCGTCCATTTTTATGCACCCGCTTACGTGGAAGGCTTCAGGACACATCGACTCGTTCAACGACCCGATGATTGACAATAAAGATTCCAAAAAACGCTACCGTGCCGACCAATTATTGGAAGCAAAAGCCGAACAATACGAAGCCGAAGGTTCACCCGAAAAAGGCAAAGCTTTGTTGGAAAATATGGCAAAAGCCATGACCGCCGATGACATGACGGATTTACGCCAAATTATCTTAGACGAAGGCATTAAATGCCCCGTTTCAAATACGGCAAATTGGACAGAAGTTCGTCAATTTAATTTGATGTTTTCAACCCAGGTTGGGGCAGTTTCTGAGGATGCTTCTTTAATTTATCTTCGTCCAGAAACGGCACAGGGGATTTTTGTCAACTTTTTAAACGTTCAAAAATCTGGACGAATGAAAGTGCCTTTCGGGATTGCTCAGATTGGAAAAGCATTTAGAAATGAGATCGTTGCGAGAAATTTCATCTTCCGTATGCGTGAATTTGAACAAATGGAGATGCAATTTTTTGTTCGCCCTGGCACTGAAATGGAATGGTACAACAAATGGAAAGAAACCCGTTTGAAGTTCCACCAAGCCATTGGTCTACCTGCCGAAAATTTGAAATTCCACGACCACGAAAAATTGGCTCATTACGCCAATGCTGCCGTGGATATTGAGTATAAATTCCCCTTCGGATTCAAAGAAATGGAAGGAATTCACTCACGAACGGACTTCGATTTAACAGCTCATCAGACTTTATCAAAAAAGAAACAACAATATTTTGATGCAGATTTAGACGAAAGCGGCAAACCCTACGGAAATTATATTCCTTACGTAGTGGAAACATCCGTAGGTGCAGACCGTCTTTTCTTAGCGATTTTGTGTAATGCTTATACCGAAGAAACTACGGGCGAGGGTGAAACTTTGAAACAAAGAACCTATCTAAAATTCCACCCAACGGTTGCCCCAATCAAGGCAGCGGTTTTGCCTTTGGTGAAAAAGGATGGTTTGGCAGAAAAAGCACAGGATATTTATCATGCCTTAAAACGTTCATTTAATGTGACTTACGATGATGGTGGAGCAATTGGAAAGCGTTATACTCGTCAAGATTTGATTGGAACGCCATTTTGTATTGCGGTAGATTATCAAACGATGGAAGACGAAACCGTAACCATCCGCCACCGTAATTCGATGGAACAAGAGCGGGTGCATATTTCTGAATTGAGAGAGAAAATTGGCTTTGCAGTGAGTATGGAGCGGGTTTTTGAGGTTTTGTAACTATCATTATACATTTTAACAAAAAGCCCACAACAATCCGTGGGCTTTTGTATTTTTGTGGTCTTATGGCAATTATTGGGACAGACATACATCAAGCAAAAGCATTTTTAGAACAAGGAAACGTCGTGGGGATTCCTACGGAGACGGTTTATGGATTGGCGGGGAATGCTTTTGATATTGAGGCAGTTACCAAAATTTTTGAAGTAAAAAATCGCCCAACTTTCGACCCGCTTATTGTGCATACCAACAGCATTGAACGTCTTGCTGAGTTTGTACAATTTATTCCAGAAAAGGCTTTGTTATTGGCTCAAAAGTTTATGCCTGGTCCTTTGACGATGCTTTTGCCAAAGCATTCATCCATTCCAGATTTAGTAACTTCGGGGCTTGATACCGTTGCCGTCAGGATTCCTAATCATCCGCTTACGCTTGAATTATTAGCCAGTTTGGCTTTTCCATTGGCGGCTCCGAGTGCGAATCCTTTTGGGTATATTTCGCCAACTTCCGCCCAACACGTAGCAAAACAATTAGGAGAAAAAATCCCTTATATTTTAGACGGTGGCGAATGTCAAATCGGACTCGAATCAACCATTGTTGGGTTTGAAAATGACGAAGTTATTGTGTACAGAAAAGGCGGTTTGGCAATTGAAGAAATTGAAAAAAATGTGGGTAAAGTTCGAGTAAATTCTCATTCATCTTCCAACCCAAAAGCCCCAGGAATGTTGAAAAATCATTATTCCCCGAGGAAGGATTTGTTGATTTTTAAAGGTGAAGAATTTGGGGATGGTATTGATAAAATTGGTTATTTGGCTTTTCAAAATTACAATTCAAAATTGCCAAAGGAAAATCAACTAATTCTGTCTGAATCAGGTGATTACAAAGAATCCGCCAAAAATTTATTTGCTTATATGAGGCAATTAGACGGTATGAATATTGATAAAATTTACGTAGAATTATTACCCGAAAAAGATTTAGGAAGAGCCATCAACGACCGCTTAAAACGTGCGGCAGTAAAATCTTAAAAATATGGAAATCAAAAACGAATCACAATACGAAAAAGCATCGGATAGAGCCGATACCATTTTTAGTGCCAAGAAAGGGACAAAAGAATTCGATGAGCTTCAAGAATTGTTGAAGGCTCTTAAAAAATATGATGATGATTTTGTAAAAATGTTGAAAGAGCAATAGTTTCTAAAATTTATACGCATGTCTTGAAAATTTAGACATTAACGTTCAAGTTCGTTTTTTGAAGGTGTAAATCTCTACTTCTTTACGGGTAATTTCTTCAAAATTTTCAAGAATATTTCGAATGTTTGTCCTTGCCAAGCCTTAAAACTTTCGCTAACGTTCCGATTCACAGGTAAATATTCAATAAATCTATCAAATTCAGTATCAGCAATTCCTGCCCCAGCTCGCTGACCATATCAGGCATTAGTTTTATTAGATTAAGTTTTACACTTAGGCAACACTCATGTAAATACTTCTTGCATTAGTAAATGCCTCATTATCAGGCTCTTTCAAGTCATCATCGTATAAATCTAAATTATCATTTTCCAAAAAATATAGTAATTCCCAGTTGCCATGGTGGTCTTCCACTAAGGCAGATAATGATTCTACCCAATCGCCCGAATTCATGTAAGTAATGTCTCCTATTTGCCTAATATCGGGTTTATGAATGTGTCCGCAGATGATGCCTTGACAGTGATTTGCTTTGGCGAGTTCGGCTAATTTTACCTCAAAATCAGAGATGTAATTAACCGCCAATTTCACTCTTTGCTTTATACGTTGCGAGAAAGAATAATAATCCAAACCTCGCCAAGCTCGGTATTGATTGTATAATTTGTTGATTGTCAATAGAAAAGTATGACCCACATCACCTAAATAGGCAAGCCATTTCATTTTAGGAGTTATCGAATCAAAAATATCGCCGTGAATAATAAGGAAGTTTTTTTGCCAGATTTTAGGATAAAATCCCGTTGAATGGAGAAGGATTTACCCAAAGAAAAGGGAATTGTTTGGTCTAAAAAATCATCATGATTTCCTCTCAAATAAACCACCTTAGTATTTTGAATTTCAATCATTTTAAGGATAATTCTGAAAAAAGCGGTGTTTTTTTTCTTCCAAGAACTTCCCTTTTTAAGTTGCCAACCATCAATGATATCACCATTCAAAATGAGCGTTTCACAAGTTACTGACTTCAAAAACTGAGTAACTTCCTTAGCTTTTGAACCTTCCGTGCCTAAATGAACATCCGAAATAATTACGGTTTTATACTGTTTGGCAGTTTTCATAAGTGATAATTTTTGTACGCATAGATTTCAACATTTACTACAAACCCATGATTGCCAGAATATTAAAGAATTGTTATTTTGATTTGACAAACCAGAATCTTTTACACTCATATACTACTTTCACCTTTTCACCCCTACACTCTTTTCTGATTCAAAACCTTTTCCCTATCTTTGCCCTGGAAAACCCTTACATCATGGACAAACCAAAGTACAAACGTATTCTTCTTAAATTATCAGGCGAAGCCCTTAGTGCGGGTGGCGAAGTTATCGACCCCACCATCTTAGAGCAATACGCTCAGGAAATTAGAAAAGTAAGAGATTTAGGCGTTGAAATTGCCATTGTGGTGGGTGGAGGCAATATTTTTAGAGGTGCTGCCGCCGCAAAAGTGGGTATCGACCGTGTGCAAGGTGACTATATGGGAATGTTGGCGACCGTAATCAACGGCATGGCTGTGCAGGCTTCTTTGGAAAAACACGGAATGTACACTCGACTGCTAACTGCTATTAAAATGGACACCATTTGTGAGCCTTTTATCCGCAGAAGAGCCATGAGACATTTGGAAAAAGGACGTATTGTTATCTTTGGTGCGGGTACTGGAAATCCCTATTTTACCACTGATTCAACCGCTGCATTACGGGCAGTTGAAATTGAAGCCGAAGTGGTTTTGAAAGGCACAAGAGTAGATGGTGTTTATACTGCCGACCCTGAAAAAGACCCCTTAGCAACAAAATATGACAATCTTTCGTTTTCAGAAGCAATTGCCAAAGGCTTGAAAATTATGGACACAACGGCATTTACATTGTGTCAAGAAAATAAAGTTCCCATTATTGTTTTCGATATGAATAAGCCAGATAATTTGCTAAATTTAGCTCTGGGTGAAACAGTGGGAACGCTTATCAGTTAACAGTTATCAGTAAACAATTAACAGTTGCAAAAAGCAAGGGACTTCAATCATTCATACATTCAAAATTTACTCACTAATTTATGGAGGAAATAGAATTTTATATTGACGCTGCCAAAGAAACCATGGATGGAGCGTTAAAACATTTAGCCATTGAATTATCAAAAATTCGTGCAGGAAGAGCCACTCCTGCTATGTTAGACGGCATTCAAGTTGATTATTATGGTATGAATACGCCTCTCTCGGGTGCGGCATCCATAAGTACGCCCGATGCTCGAACTATTTTGGTGAAGCCTTTTGAGAAAAAGATGATTCAAGAATGTGAAAAGGCAATCAGAAACTCAAATATTGGCTTAAATCCGATGAATGACGGGGAAAATATTCGTTTAAATATTCCTCCACTAACCGAAGAACGTCGTCGTGAATTGGTGAAACGAGTAAAAAACGAAATTGAAACGGCAAAAATTAATGTTCGTAACGTTCGACAAGATGCCAATAGTAGTATCAGAAAACTGAAAGCTGATGGCGTTTCAGAAGATGCTATGAAGGAAGGTGAAGACCGAATTCAGACCATGACCAACAGTTATATTTCAAAGGTTGAATCCACTTTTGGGGATAAAGAGAAAGATATTATGTCGGTATAGTTAGTTATTAGTTATTGGTTGTTTGCAAACATTGAAAAACTTATTTTAAAGTATTTAACCTGTTTTGACCAATAACTAATACCCCACCATTTCATCCCTCCCATGTTGATAACCCAACAAAATCATGCGTTCAATATCCTCTTGGTCAAAGCCTTGAATGTCGATATTTAGAGGTCTTTGGGGGCGAATAATTTTTAGCTTTATTCTACTTTGCCCTTCCAAAACGCCAAATTCGCCTGGCGAACCGTCCCTTGGCAAACATTCATTTCTAAATTCTGCCCAATCCAAATCTGCATTAAGGCATTCGTTTACGGCAATATCCATTACTCTGTCCACCAAAGCCAGAAGGTTTCCGTAAGGGAAATAACCGCCGTCAATGTTTCGAGTATGACAAGCAACGCAGATTATTTCGGTTGCTCCGTCATTAATGGCTTTTTTCACGGGGGCAACGTCTCGCAATCCTCCATCTAAATATGCCATCTTTTTCAATCCGCCAATATTGACAACGGGCATCAAAATTGGAATTGCCGAAGATGCCATCACGTAATCCAAAAAGTGTTCATAAGTTGGGTCGGCATAGACGATACTGCCGTTAATGATATCAACTGCACCCACTTTTAATCCAATCGGACTGGCGTTTAAGTTTCTGATTTGAATATTATTATGAAGGATTTCACGCAAGGGAGTTGTATCTAATAAACCTTCAAAATTTCTTCGGATGGTACTCATGCCTAAGTCGTAAGTACCTCGCCTAAGTGCTAAGCTATCAGGCGTTTGTATGTTATTCATCCAAAAATCACAGAGGTCGTGGGCGGTTTGATTATGGTTCAAATTACCATCATTTTCAAGAAAAGACCTGCCAAAATCGTTTACTAAATAAGAGGCGTTCATACTTCCCGCCGATATTCCATAAATGGCATCTGGACGAAAACCCGTCTCAAAAACCGCTTTGACAACGCCCGCTTGATAAGCTCCTTTGACAGACCCACCCGCTAATACTAAAATCTTACTCATCTGCTTTTTCTGGTTATTGGTTACTGATTATTAGTTATTGGGTGTCGGTAATTAATTGCCACTAACAATTAACCAGTAACAAATAACCAATAACTATTAACCAATTTCTACTCCCAAATATCGAACTAAAAAAATAAAAACCAGTTAATAAATATAGAGAATGTACAAGTTTTTATAGAATGATGTAATTTGCGGGAAACTTATGAGGTCGCAGGTATGTGAGGTATGAGGGATGAAATCGTAGGTATGAGGTCGTAGGGATTAGGTATAAGGGATTTCATTAATCTTTAATACTTAAATAAAACCCAATCCTTATTACTTCATACTTTTGACCTACTGCCTCATAACTCATAACTAAAAAAAAGAATGAATTTATCAATTAAAGAAATACAAGCCCCGATTGCCGAAGAGATGAAAGCGTTTGAAGGAAAGTTTAGGCAGTCGATGAAAACCAAAGTGGTATTACTGGATACGATTATGAGTTATATCGTTCAACGAAAAGGAAAGCAAATAAGACCAATGTTTGTGTTTTTAACGGCAGGACTTTGTGGAGATGTTACCGAAAAAACCTACCGTGGAGCCGCTTTAATCGAACTTCTGCACACTGCCACGCTCGTACACGATGACGTGGTGGATGATTCAAATTATCGTCGTGGATTCTTTTCTATTAACGCCCTCTGGAAAAATAAAATTGCCGTTTTAGTCGGTGATTATTTATTGTCAAAAGCCCTACTACTTTCCATTAATAATGACGATTTTGAATTACTGAAAATTGGTTCCAATGCTATTCAAGAAATGGCTGAGGGTGAATTAATGCAGATGGAGAAGGCTCGTAAATTGGACATTACGGAGGAGGTTTATTTTGAAATTATCCGAAGAAAAACTGCCACATTGATTGCCGCTTGTTGTGCGATGGGCGTAAGTTCAGTGGGTGAAAACGCTGAAACGGTTGAAAAGGCAAGGCTTTTTGGCGAAAAAGTGGGGGTTGCTTTCCAGATAAAAGATGATTTATTTGATTATGGCGATGCCGAAATTGGAAAGCCGTTAGGGATTGATATTAAGGAGAAAAAAATGACGCTTCCACTCATTTATGCCTTAAATCAAGCAGATTGGGGTACGAAGCGTCGAATTATCAATATCATCAAAAACGAATCTGAAAACTCCCAGAAAGTTGCCGAAGTTATTGCATTTGTCAAGCAATCAGGAGGTCTGGAATATGCCACAAAAGCTATGAAAAACTTGGTTGAAGAGGCACAAAATATTTTAAATTCTTTCCCAGAAACGAAATTTAGAAGGTCGTTAGCTGGCTTGGTTCAGTTTACGATTGAGCGTAGTAAGTAGAAGTCAACATTGTCATTTCGAGGTACGAAGCAATCTTTTGGAATAATGAGAATAACTCTGAATTTTTTTGCAGTTTCAAAAGATTGCTTCGTGCCTCGAAATGACAACTTTCAATGACTACAACTTCTGAGTCGTCAAAGGCAAACAAATTGCTATTTTGCATTCCAATCTTAAAGGGTCGATTTGAACCATTACGGATTCCATAGAAGCGAAATTATTATATTTGTATGTCAATTTTTGTGGTAAGGGCGTACAACATACGCTCATTTCGTCCGAACGTATGCTATACGCCCTACATACTATTGTCCACAAAAACTGTCAGAGAACCGATGATATTGATAATTAAATCATACAAAAATACCTACTAAAAAAACCAAGTATTTGACAATCAGATACTTGGTTTTTTTAGTAAGTAATATATTACTTACTTTTCAGCAATTCTTCTGATTCCTTCGCTTCTGCCAAAGACCACCAAGGCAAATAGGGATAAGCGTGATGTTCATGATGATATCCAAAGAAATAACAAGTGATGAACGCAACTGTATGATTAAGTTTTTGACTTTTTGCTCTGAATTTATCGGAAGCATCATGCTCACCTCGGTGTGGAAGATAAGTGCCGAAATAAAATAATTGGAGAGTGCTGAGAATAGCTGGAATTTCCCAAAAAACGATAAGATTTTCCATCGGAAAGACTAATTTCAAGAGATTATAAGTGATTGCCATTAAAAGAATTTGCCAAATGGTAACGTATTCCAAAGCAAATTTGAGATACCAGCGAAAAAAGTTACCGTTGTGGTAATCAGGGTCTTCGGCTGATACTACATGACTGTGATGAAGATGATGCTTTCGAGAAAGTTTTTCGTAATTATTGTAGGCAAAAATGGTTGCACAAAGGAATCCAATCCTATAATTTAATCGCTTATTATTGGGAGCAACCACCCCGTGAATCGAATCATGAGCGGTAATAAAAACTCCTGTATATAAATGCGTTTGTAGTAACATAAACACATATACGAGTGGATCTTTGAAATCTATTTTGTAATACAATAAATAGGTCAACGATAACACCCAAAGTGAGATAATGGTGATAGCGTAAAAAATTCCTTTGTTTTTCATGTTTTTTAGCTCTTGGCAATGAGCAATAAGCCCTAAGTATTTCATGTCTTATAGCTTATTAACCCCCAAATTCATAGCTTTGTTACAAAATTACAATGTTTAATTGAGTGATTTCTCTCACAGCTCATTGCTCAAATCTCACAACTAACCAATGGCAAAATTAGAAAAAGACTTACAACAGGCAATTTTATCTATGCCTCAAAAGGAAAAAGATAAACTACTATTAAAACTGATTGCTAAGGACGATGTTTTGACTCAACAATTGCAGTTTATGTTGGTTGAGGGCAATTCAACTATTGACTTCCGTAGGGATGAAGTGAAAGCAATGGTTGATAAATTATACCGTACAGATGCTTATTCTTCGGGATATTTGATGATGGATATGCGTTATATCAATGCCGAAATTACTCGCCATGTGAAAGTTACGAAAGATAAATACGGTGAAATTGAACTGACAATCAAACTATTGAAAGACTGTTTCGAGAAGCAATTAAAGTGGATTCAGAAATATTCTGCCAAATCAGATACGCTATCAAATTACGTGGCGAAACGAACAGATTTTGTTTTGAAAAAGTTAGTAAAAATGCACCCAGACATTCAGTTTGACTTTCATGCGGATATGAATACGCTCTTGGAATACGTGTACAGCTACGCACCATCGTATTATGCGAAACTCATGGCATTGCCAAGAACATTCGAAATCTCTGAATAATTAATGGAACGCAGATACCTTCGGCAACGCAGATTTAAGAGGATTTTTGAACCTGATTAGATTATTGATTCCATAATCAATACAAAAAATTATGAAAATGCTTTAAATTACCAATAAAATCCTATTTTTAATCCTCTTAAATCTGCGTTGCCGAAGGCATCTGCGTTCCAACCTAAACCCGACATTCGTTTTGCAAAAAGAACAATTTATATTATTACTTTCTGAGAGCATTTTAGATAATACTTTCATCAAAATTTCTTTGGGGAATTACAAAGGTTCGGAAACAGAACTTCGGAATATTTATATCAAAAAAGTTTTGATTAAAAGAAACGACAATTTAAGTTTTACGTATCGTTATAAAACCCGTGATATTGTTAAAAATTATGCGGTTGAGGAAGGAATAAAACTGATTCAAAAAGCTATTGAAAATGGTTTCAAGATTGTTACTCTCTTTACGAATGAATTTGATTTAATCATGGAACAATTTAATAATCAAAAGGTTACGTTACGAAAAATTGATTCTTCCAGTAAAAAAATAGAAAATTCTTTGGAACATGACCATGCTAAAAAACGCTTAATTGAAAGTCAAGGAAAGGGATATTTGCATGGATTAAAAATCACGGATGCGGAGGGAAATGTTTATAAAAATGCACAGGATAAATACAAACAGATTAATCATTACGTCGAGATTTTGAGTTCATTAATCAAAGAAATCCCGAAGGAAAAACTTAAAAAAGTGGTTGATATGGGTTCGGGGAAAGGATATTTGACCTTTGCTTTGTATGATTATTTGACCAATGTTTTGAACTTAGAAACCTCAGTAACGGGCGTAGAATTTCGCCCCGATATGGTGGAATTGTGTAATTCGATTGCTCAAAAAACAGGCTTCAAACACCTTAATTTCACCGAAGGAACGATTGAGAATTACGACCGCACCGACACCAATATCCTCATTGCTCTTCACGCTTGCGATACCGCCACGGACGATGCTATTTACAAAGGAATCACTGCCCAAGCTGATTTAATCGTGGTTGCACCTTGTTGTCATAAACAAATCAGAAGGGAAATGGAGAAAAATAAAGCCTCCAATGAATTAGATTTTTTGATGAAGTACGGCATCTTTTTAGAACGCCAAGCCGAAATGGTAACGGACGGAATTAGAGCCATGATTTTGGAATATTTTGGCTATAAAACCAAAGTATTTCAATTCATTTCAGATGCTCACACACCCAAAAATGTGCTTGTAGTGGGAATTAAAGGCAAAATTAATCTAAAGAAACAGGCAGAGATTTTGGAGAGATTGAAGGTGACAAAGGAGTATTTTGGAATTGGGTTTCATCATCTGGAACGGTTGGTTTTTTGAAAATCCGTGCAAACTGTCATTGCGAGTGAGTGGTTGGCGTTTTAAAAATCTCTAAGTGCTGTCATTGCGAGTGCAACGAAGCAATCCTCTCAATTAGCGGGAGAGATATTGAAAACTTACTTAATAGACGACTAATTTTTGATTTCATAATTACTTTCATCATTCTAAAAAATTGCTTCACTGCGTTCGCAATGACAGGAGCTTAAAATAATTAATTCACCTCCGCAAAATCTCAACCCCAACCCCACAACTCAAACACTTCTTTGCCAAGCAAAAGTTGTTGAACCACTCAATACTCGCCTGAGAATCAAAGGCTGATTTTATTTGTAAACCCATTGATTGCCAGTGCTTTGTGATGTTATTTTGTTCGGCGGGAAGTTCTTCTAATAAACGAACGGCTTTTTCTAAATACTCCCTATTGTCCTTTTGATTGGCGTAGGAAACCAATAACTGGACAACCGTATTTATCACCACATTCTCCACCGAGGAATCTCCCAACGTTGGCACTTTCCCTTCTGATTTTTTACCGAAAACATAATGTTCAATCCAATAATCTGACTGTCTTACTTTCAGGATATTAGCAAAACTCTTCACGTTTTCCAGATGAATCATTACCGAAAAAAGATTAGCATTTTCATGAATAAAACGAGCAAATTGAGCCAAACGAACCGTTGGAAAATTGGCAGGACGAAGGCGAAGATATTTCCACTGATGCTGTCCTAAAATTTTTTCTTGCAATTGATATTTAGCGGATAAAAACTGGAATTCTTTTCGTAAATTCAAACGGTATTCATCCCAGATTTCGAGGTCATTTTTTTCGTTACTCAAAAATCCTGCAACCCCAAAAATTAAGGCTTCAATTTGGAGTAAATTATCACGATGTTTATGCAGGATTTTCAGCGGTAAGTTCTTAGCTAAACTTAAAAAAGGCTCAGCATTGAGTTTAAAGCCAAAGTTTTTCGCCAAAACTTGGTAAGCCGTCTCTTCCCAATCTTGCTTATTTTCAATTAAAAACTGATTGATTATCAACGATTTATCTTCCAAACGTTTCATCAAAACCTTATCCAACATCAACAGTTTTTTAATATCATCGACTTCTCTAAATTGATTCTGACAAGGCATTTCAGCACTGGTTTCCATCATGGATTGATACTTTCGGAGGAGGTTTTTATCTGCTCTTTCACGCAAAGTTAGCGTTGGAATTTTTGTACCATCTTTTCTGAGAATGGGTTTATCATCCTCCCAAACCAAATGCAAAATTACGTTTTGATAGGAAGCATCATTTTGATGTTTATGAATATCCCAATCAGACGATTTTAGGTGAATTTCCACAGATCCAGCCCATTCAACATCGCCAATAACAACACGAGCATCCTGAAAATCCGCCCCAGAATCAGAATTCAATCTGCCAATTTTAATGATTCTAACTAATTCATTATCAGTAGTTTTCAGATTATTTTTATCGAAATGTTGAAATTGATAAAGGAAGTGAAGATAGGATTCAGACATTGAAATAAGTGGTTAAAAATAAAACATCCCGAAAGATAAAAAACTTTGATTCTATAAGCTATTTGTCGAAAATAAAATTAGACCACAGATTTTACGGATAATACAGATTTACACAGATTTTTTGTGATTTTATCTGTGTAAATCTGTTAAATCCGTATCATCCGTGGTCTAATTTGGTTTATACAGTTCCTTTCATTACTTCGCCACTACCTTCTTCTCCTCAACCTTCTTCGTAGTGTCCGTAGAAGGCAATTTATCTTGCCAACCCATGTCAATTTCCACGTTAGGTAAGGCTTTTTTGAGGGCATTCACCCCTGCAAGCGTTACTTTCGTTTGCCAACAATACACCTTTTTCAAGCCTTTCAGTTTTGCTAATTCCTTAATCCCTGCATCCGTTACTTTGGTATCAAAAAGGTTGATGTATTCCAAATATTTCAAGTCTTTTAATTGGGTAATTCCTGCATCTGTTACAGCAGTATGTTCCAAATTCAAACGGGTTAAATGCTGCAATCTTGAAATATCAGAAAGTGATTTATCCGTAACTTTCGTACTCCCCAATTTCAGCCAAACAATTTGGTCTGAAATGTTTATAATTAAGCCAATTTTGGAATCGTCTAATGTTCTTGCATTGATAAAATTAACATCTAAATAATTTTGGTCTTTGGAAACGGGCATCACAATTACGTTCAAATCGGTCAATTTTTTAATATCATTTTCAGAAGCAACTGATACTTTTTCTTTAAAAACAGGTGAGATTGATTCCCCTCCACTCGCCACTGTTCCAACGCTTCCACCTCCCGCAAAAGCTACTAAAGTGGGCTTAATTTTATCGTCAGGCTTCAATTGAGCTACTTTTACATCAAACTTTGCCCCATTTTTTATCCACCAAGTCACCAACGAAATCTCTTGGTCGGTCAATGGCGTTTTGCCTTTTGGGGGCATATGATGTTCGTCATTCATATCCAACAAAATACGTTTTATCATCTCTGAATCATCGGGGTCGTTGGCTTTGAAAATCGCTCCGTGTTCGCCACCTTTCATCAAAAGTTCAATTTTATCCATCCGTAATTGCCCCTTTATTTTATTGGCATTGTGGCACGACCAACATTTTTGTTCCATCACAGGAGCTATAATATCCTGATATACAAGGGCTTGGTCAATATTTTCAATCTTTTTCCTCGCTCCAACGCCACTCGTTCTTGGAGGTAAACCCGCAATTCCACGGAACGGTTCGGGCGTATAAATGTACAGATAATCATCGCCATGAGTCATGCTTCCACCTAAATGACCCGTACCTGTGAGGAGAATGACAATTGCGTACAACGATGGCACATAAACCCTCCTCATCGTGTCGTCGTTTTGCCAGTTTTTCTTCATATACCAAGCCCCCAACGACACCAAAGCCACGCCAATTCCCATCCATTGATGCCAGAAAAGTGTGTCTTCATTATACTCTCCCGAAGTGGAAAGTAAATATCCCAAAATACAAGAAATAATCGCTGAAATCATGCCCCACCACAACACAGGGGCAACGGCAGGTTGCAGAGCCTCAATTTTTTTCTTGCGGGAGATGTATTCTAAGATAGCGGCAATCATCAACATCCCGATAGGAAAATGGACTATCACTGGATGAAAATGTCCGAAAAACATTGCCCAATCGGACGGAGCGTTAGTTTGTAAAAGTATCATTTTATTCGATGTTAGATGTTTGGTCTTCGATGTTTGATTGGACAGTGTTTCGTGATTCGATGTTCCGAAAATCGAACATCGAACCACGAGCATCTACCTGATCCTTTCCAATTTCACTGGATAGGTCTTTTTAGAATTCCACTGTGGCACATAAACATTCTCATCCGAATCCACATATACATCGTGTGGGTGCATGAAAACGTTGTTTGGGTCTTCTTTATATTGACGCACTAATTTTCCATCTTTATAAATCGGCTCCGAACCGCCAGGCGTTGAAATGGCTTTCATGTCTTTATCAATCACTTGAATATAACCTGAATTTAACCACGAAGCATCTCCACTTCTGTATGCCGCCGCAAATATATTATCGCCATGTAAGACGGGGCGACAGATAAAAGTACCTGGATAACGATAAACTGCTAAAAACTTCCCATCCAACGTGAATCTCTTTAAACATTGATGATTTCTATCAGTAATCAATAAAGTCGGATTTTTCTTATCTCTGTTATCCACTAAAATGCCGTGGCAACAATTAAATTTATCGTCCGTATAACTTCCATCGGCACTTCTTCCACCCCAATGACGAATGTACTTTCCTTTTGAATCACATTGAGTAACATAATTTGCTCCGTAGCCATCCGTTACGTAAATATCGCCATTGCTGGGATTTATGGCAGTTTCAGTTGGCACAAATTGATTGGGAGCATCATAAACGCCCGTCTCTTTTGGGTATTCCAATTTCATAATTTCACGTCCTTTCAAATCGGTTTTTATGACTTGATGACGTGCATTATCGCAAATATAAAGGAATTGCTCAGTCCCTTCGTTGGCAATTGTGAGTCCGTGAGCACCCGTGTAGGTCGTTCCCCAAGTCTCTAATAATTTACCTGATTTATCGTAAATAATGATGTTGTTTTTGGTTTCGTTCGTACACATGATCAACCGACCTTTGGCATCCTCGACCATTTCGTGGCAATCGTTCACAGGATTTTTACCCGCATCCAAAACGCCCCAACCCGCTTTTACACGGTATTTATGAGAATTATGACCGATAATAACGTCTTCCATCTTTTGATTTTTGGCTAAAATAGTAGGAGATAAAAGTCCTGCACCAATGGCTAATCCGCTGGTTTTTAGGAAATTTCTTCTTGAATTATGCTCGTTCATTTTAAATTCGTTGAAATATTATTTCACTTACAAGGTTTCTCATTTAGCAATATACTCATAAATTACATAAATTAATGTAGGGAATTGTGGGGTGAAGAATGGAAAAACCCAAAAATAAAAAAAGCAACTTAAAATTCGTTCTTAAACGATAAAATGAGAACTTTGAGCAAACAATAACTCCCCTAAATATGACTTCACTTTTCCGTCCATATATTCTCCTTTTCTTTTCAATCTTGACTTCTCATTTTATACACGCCCAAAATCTTGGCAACGAATGGATTAATTACAATCAGCAATATTTTAAGCTGAAAATCACGCAAAAAGGCATTTATCAACTTTCTCTTACCGATTTAAAAACCGTAGGATTCCCAACGAATATCAATCCAGAAAAAATACAATTATTTAGATGCGGTTATGAACAAGCCATTTTAATTAAAGGACAAGAAGATAAACGATTAGATGAAACTGATTTTATTGAATTTTATGCCGAAGGAAATGATGGCAAATTGGATTCATTGCTGTATGTTCCAACACTTTCCCAACCACATCAATATTACAGTTTATTTTCGGATACAGCTTCTTATTTTTTGACATATCGTCTTGATAATCAAATAGGTAAACGAATGAAATTTTCTCAAAAAACTAATTCTCAAAATTTAAAACCAGA
>JAYUIP010000577.1:0-1847 GCA_043765945.1 Arcicella sp. | reverse complement strand
ATTTCCGTAATAATGAAATAATTGAAACACTTTTACTCATGGCAAATCGAGGAGGTAAATGTGCATAAATTCCTTCTTCGAGAGAATTATCCGCTAATAATTTTGAAAATTCTGTTTGAAAATAGACTTTTAAAGAATCATCGACATTACTTAAACTTGTTTCAATTTCAACACAATTATCCAAAACATAAACAATGTCTTCAAAATCGGAACTGGTTCTGTAATCTTTGCCACCTCGACTTTCAAAGGCTTCTAATTTTGTAGCAATAAAATAAGCGGGAGAGAAAATATTGATGGTTACTTCGTTATCTAAATCAATATCGACACAATTTTTGAAGCCATCTGGATACCAAATATTACTGAACCCTAAAACTGACGAATTTGTAGGCATGATATCGACTATAATTCCTTGAACTTTATATCGACAAATTACGCCTGATTCTATATCATTTTGAAATCCAATCGAACGCAATTGTTCATCCAATTTACTGTAATCCATGTAAGAAGCCAGCTCTACCACTATATCAACATCATCAGTTGGTCGAGTTTCATAAGAGATTTCTCTTGGAGCATACAAAGCAACCGTAGCCCCACCAACAAATACCATTTTGTGATTTAGCTCTTTCAAAATTGTCGCTACTGCCTTAATTCGTAATATACTAATGTGTTGTTCCATTTACAGATTAAATAATTCAGTTAATTTTTCAACGGCAATCTTTATTTCTCTTGTTTTTCCAATTCTCAAAACCTCCACCAAAGCAAGCAAATCATATAAATTAAAATCTTTGATACAAGCGAATGGAATACTTGAATATAATGGTTCAACACTTTCACCTTTCACAGTTCCATCCACAGAAGCCCAAACATATTTCTGTTCTGAAATAATTTTTCCTTCCATCACGGGGGCAGAATGAGCCGTAGGTATTCCATTAACCAATCCACCAGTAATAGCGGGAAAGACATAACGAATGCCAAATTGCAAGAAATCAAGCAAATTTCGCTTGAAAACCCTTTTTTTAGTACCATCAATCAATCCCCCAATCTTAGAGCGGTTTAGCGATTCACTAATTTCGGAGAGGCTGATATTCAAATCAGTAGCCAAATCTCTAATTTTCCAATCAGAATGTTGATAAGATATTATTTTTAATAAGACCACCACATCAAATGGTCTCATTCCATTATGCTTTCTCATGTTCGTATTTCGCAAATTGCGAACAAATATATTCAGTAAAATTTAAAAAAGCAAAAAAAGAGCATAAAAAATGCCCTAAAAATCATTTCAGAGCATTTTTATTATACTATATTCAAAATATTATCCAAGCAAATATGCCTTAAAATCCAAAAACTCATTACTCATCTGAATTGATACTTTTTCTTTCGATAATAAAGCCGATAAACGCTCTGGAACGTCAACCTTAGTTCCCAAAGTTTCTTCAACCACATCCAAAAATTTGGCGTAATGAGCCGTTGAAAGGACAACGCCTGCCACTTCTTCATTCAAGGTATTGGTGTAAGATTTCAAACCCAAATAAGCCACGGCAGTATGCGGACACATCACATAACCCGTGCGGTCAAAGACTTCTTTCATGGCTTTGCGAGTTGCCGAATCATCGCTAAAATCTCCTGTAATGTGCGTAATTACTTGTTCGTGAGCATCTCCCGCTAACAAACGCATACGAATGAAATTGGAAGGATTGCCAACATCCATTGCATTTGAAATGGTTTCCTGCGATGTTTTTGAGCTATAGTTTCCCGTTTTTAAATATTCAGGAACGGCATTGTTCACATTCGTAGCTGCCACAAACATCTTCACAGGCAAACCCATACGTTTGGCAATTAATCCTGCC
>JAYUIP010000576.1:0-5381 GCA_043765945.1 Arcicella sp. | reverse complement strand
TACGCAATTCATCTGGAAAAACTTCTTCAATAAAACTTTGAGCAACTTCTAAACGAGAAAACGTTTCTCTAAAAAATTTATCGTGCGGATTATTTATTTTGTTCATGGTTAGGATATTATATCCAAATTTAGCGAATAATTGTATAATCTCCCTTAATTTCGTTCTAACAAACATTAACAAATTATCCATGAACATAGGAGATAGAGTACGCCTCATGCGAGGTCGTGAGGAAGGAATCGTTACCAAATTATTAGGCAATAATATCATAGAAATAGAGATTGAGGATGGGTTTACGATACCCGTGAAAGCGAATGAAGTGGTGATAATCAATGCCTTAGAGCAAAAAATATTTAATCCAACGCCCGCCTCACGCATTGAACCTCAAATTACGGATAGGCGTTCGCCAATCAATGAAATATTGGCAAATCGAGGGGTTTATATGGCTTTTGTGCCTGTTAATGACCGTGAACTTGCCCAGCATCTCATCAACAATACCGACTGGGATTTGCCGTTTATGCTTTCGTCGGGTTCAGACCCGCATCATAAAGGACTGGCTTCGGGTGTGTTGAAACCCAAAACTTCCATCAAGGTTCAGAGCCTTTTGATTAAAGATTTTGATGAATGGGGAACGTTTGTATTTCAAGCATTCTTCTTCCGCTTGGCATTTATGAAACTGCCAGAACCATTGACAAAAAAGTTGAGATTTAGGGTCAATACTTTCTTCAAAAATCAGTCAAAAGCACCTTTGTTGAACGTTGATGCTCATTTATTTCAGATGGATGCGGATGATTCGGTTACACCCGTGAATTTGAAACTCGACCCCGCAAAAATTATTGAGCAGATGTTTGAAAAACAAGCACCCGAACCAATGATTTTGCCGTCAAAGCCTTCTTTGACCATTGATTTGCACATTGAAGTCTTGACAAAAGATGCTTGGGCAATGTCAAATACGGAAATGTTGACCTTACAAATGGGAACGTTTGAAAGACAATTTGAAGCCGCAATTGCCAACGGGATGGACGAAATTATCTTTATTCACGGCGTAGGAAATGGCGTTTTACGTGATGCCATTCACAAGCGTTTATCGGGCAATAAAAATGTGCAGTATTTTGAAGATGCTCAGAAAGAGAAGTTTGGGTATGGGGCTACTAAGGTGAGGATAAAGTAGTAATATTATGTTGCTATATTCGCAACTTTTGCTTAGTTTTGATGATGAGAATAATTGCTAAAAGCACGTTAAGAAATTTTTGGATAATTTATCCTCCGTCAGAATTTCCATTATTAGACTGGTATAACACGGTTAAACAAGTAACTTGGGAAACGCCAAATGATGTAAAAAAAACGTATGGTAATGCAAGTATTGTTGCCAATGAACGAGTTGTTTTCAATATTAAAGGAAATGATTTTAGGCTTGTTACTGAAATTGATTATGAATTTCAATTGGTATTTATTATTTGGATTGGAACGCATAAAGAATATGACAAAATTAATGTTACAAAAATTGAATATAATGGATAATATTTTGAGCGAAAAATACCATCAAATGGCTTTAAACAAGGTTTATGCCCTGATGAAAACTAAACCACAGAAGGATAGTGTAGAGGGACAAGAAATGGAAATGCTTATTACGCTTATCGAGGCTTATGAAGAAATTCATGTACCTATGCAAGCAAGTGACCCGATTGCATATCTTCAATATAAAATGGAACAAGACAATTTAAAACAAAGAGATTTAATTCCTTTTATTGGGGATAAAACCAAAGTTTCTAAGGTCATGAATCGAAAACAAGAACTTACAGTTTTAATGATTACTCGATTAAGTAAAGGCTTGAATATTCCAGTCAATTTTTTGATTCCAATAGGTATCTAATTCTTTCAAATCTTTGTTTTAATAACCTAAAATCAAGTGGAACAAACCCCAATAGTTTTTGCATTAGCCTTTATCCTCCAAGCCTGTGCCAGTTCAAACACAAGCACTCCAGCATCAGGGAAAACAGGAGGAGGTACTTCTACAACCATAACTCAAAGTAACCCCGAAGCTCCAAAGGAATCTTATCTTTATAAAGGAAAACAAGTGGAGAAAAATGTTTCTACCATCGGAATTCCTTTTGAAATCTCGATGGCTGACGTTGAACGTCAAATTAATGCCAACATTAAAGATTTGGTTTTTGAGGATAATTCAATGGATGATAATAATTATGACAACTTTATGTGTAAAGTTTACAAACGTGATAATATTGTCGTAACTACCCAAAATGAGGCTTTTACATTCAATGTTCCTTTGAAAGTTTGGGCAAAAGTGGGCTATAAAGTCATGGGAATGAGTATTCCTCCGCAAGAATTGAACTTTGAATTTAATGTGAAATTTGGTTCAAAATTCTCTATTGCTCCAAATTGGGAAGCTAACGTACACAGTTTTCCGATTGGATATGATTGGATAAAAAAACCAACGGTTCGGTTGGCAGGTTTTGATATTTCAGTGGCTGGATTGGTGGAAAGAGCTTTAAATTCAAAGCAAGATGCCATTTTGAAGGCTTTGGATGATGCCGTTCGCAAGAATGTTGAAATCAAAAAGTACATCGTTCAGGCTTGGAATACTGCCATGCAACCCTATTTGCTTTCTGAAAAATACCGCACTTGGTTGAAAATTACGCCCACAGAATTGCAAATGACTCCGCTTACTTCGGTGAATAATAAAGTGAAAGCAACGATTGGTATCAAAGCCATTACAGAGACGGTTACGGGAGCAAAACCGACTTTTTTACCCGTTATTACTGTACCAGATTTAAAATTGGTTTCTTCAATTCCAGATGATTTTCAAGTGGGAATTATGGCGGAAATTCCCTTGAGTGAAGCCGCAAAATTAACGGGAGATACTTTAATTGGGCAAAATTTTTCTTTTAAAGATGGTAAATATAATGTCCAAGTTACGGACATTGACATATACGGAGACAATGACAAAATGGTCATTAAATCTGGTTTGAAAGGAAATATCAACGGTAAAATTTATTTCAAAGGTACACCAGCGTACGACCCAATTAAAAAAACGGTTTATTTAGATAATTTTGATTACGACCTTAAAACAAAAAACCTTTTGGTTGGAACTGCCAATTGGTTGTTTCAAGGCGTTTTTGCTAAGAATATGAAAGAGTCCATGACTTTCAACATCGGTGGTCAAATTGATGATATGAAAAAACAAATGCAAGCCAATTTGAATAAACAAGTTTCAAAAGGCATTACGCTCAACGGAAATGTACTTGATTTAACGCCTGACAAGGTTTATCTAACGCCCAATTCAATTATCTGTGTAATTAATGCAAAGGGAAAATTGGATATAAAAATTGATGGGTTGTAGCCCCCTAACCCCCAGAGGGGGAATTCTCCATAAGACAAAGCCCCCTACGTTTTCCAAAAATCGAACTCGAAAGTTCCCCTTTTGGGGGCGGAGGGGGCTTTAAAAACAAATCTATAAGCCGCATTCTGTTTTTTCAACATATTATTACTAATACTTGAAAAATCTTATCATTTATCTCGACGCACCGTCACCGATACACTCTATCAACCTACCCGCTGACATCAGGCGAGCAACCTTTTTTCTAATTAATAACTATTGATTAACACTTAATAGTTTTCACTATCCATTATTAATTTTCCACTATTAACTGTCTCGTCAGCCTATTTGGTCTTTCAACTCATGAGGTTTACATATGCCCTTGATGTTGCCACCAAGGCGGTAGGCTCTTACTCTACCTTTTCACCCTTACCATTCGTTAGGTTTTAGGGATTAAGAATTGGGAGTTAGTTATTCACTTGGAAACTAACCCTCAACTCCTAACCCCTAACCCCTAAAAAAGGCGGTAATTTTCTGTTGCACTGGCTGTTACGGATTCGTCACCAAAACCGTACCTTCCCGTTAGGAAGCATGATGCTCTACGTTGTGCGGACTTTCCTCCCCCTACGCAAAGCGTGTGAGGCGATAAGACGATTTGTTTTCGTGTGCAAAGGTAACATTTTAAGAGAGAATTATTAATTATTAATCATTAATTGTTCATTAGCGTTTGTCTTCTCCCTAAAATTCACTATCTTTGCACTCCAATTTACAAATACCATAACCGAAGGACGGGTTCCTTCACTAAAACGTAAATAACAGATGGCTGTTAAAATTAGATTAGCACGTCGTGGACGTAAGAAATTAGCGATGTACGATATTGTAGTTGCCGATGCAAGAGCTCCACGTGATGGTAAATTTATCGAAAAAATCGGTACTTATAACCCAAACACAAATCCTGCATCAATCAACTTGAATGAAGCAAATGCTTTGAAATGGATTTTGAATGGTGCTCAACCAACGGATACAACCCGTGCGATTTTGTCATACAAAGGAGTATTGTTGAAAAAACATTTACAAGTAGGTGTTAATAAAGGTGCAATCTCTCAGGAAATCGCAGATTCTAAATTTGAAGATTGGAAAACATCTAAGGATGCGAAAATCACTGGTAAGTCAGATGGTTTATCGGCAACAAAAGATGCTGACAAAGCAGCTCGCATGGCAAGAGAAGTTGAAATTAACAACGCTCGTGCAGTAGCTATTGCTAAAAGGAATGTAGTTGAAGAAGAAGTTGTTGAGATTCCAGTAGTTGAAGAAGCACCAGTAGCAATTGTTGAAGAAGCACCAGTAGCAGAGGCAATTGTTGAAGAAGCAGTAGTTGAAGAAGCACCAGTGGCAACTGTTGAAGAAACACCAGTGGCAGAAGCACCTTCAACCGTAGAAGAAGCTCCAAAGGCTGAGTAATTTTTCAGAAAATAATTTAAGGAATGATACAAAACGCTGAAATGTTGTTTTGTATCATTTTTTTTTGAACATTAGCCACCAAGGCACAAAGTCTCCAAGTAAAGATAACGAATTTGTTTAAAATTAACTTTCTTAGTGACTTTGTGTCTTAGTGGCAAATATTTATAATACAATGACAAAAGAAACTTGTTTTGAATTAGGTAAAATAACTAAAACACATGGACTTAAAGGAGAAGTTGTGCTTTGGCTTGATGTTGATTTTCCAGAAGATTATGAAGATTTAGAAAGCGTTTTTCTTGATGTACGGGGAGAGTTAATACCCCACTTTATTGAAACGTACCGACAATCGGGCAATCGTGCCATTGTTAAATTCGAAGATATTGATACGTTCGAGAAAGCCGAAGCGATGATAAATTTGCAAGCGTTTTTGCCTTTGGATGACTTGCCAGAATTAACAAATAACCAATTTTATTACCACGAAATTATTGATTATCAAGTAGTTGATAAAAATTTGGGAGAATTGGGGAAAGTGTTAACCGTTCATTCTATGCAAGCTCAGGATTTGATGGTAATGGAATATAAAGGGAA